>PLBX01000506.1 GCA_003135495.1 Acidobacteriaceae bacterium
GAAAGCGACTGATTCAGAATCAGTTGTTTGATTCGATCGTGGGGGACTTCATCAAACGAATTAAAAGGATACGTGTTCTGCTATAAAGCGTGTGGACAGAGTGTGGCTGCGCTCCGTCTCGCGAACAAACTCAGACCTCTGCCTTGTTATTGCACGGCCAGATCGTAACGCCGGGAGCCGTGGACTTATGAAGGAACGACAAAAGGACCATCGCATTGAAGGCACTCTACAAAGCCACCATCATAATTTGGGCGACGTACGATCCCACGGCTCTCGACTTCAAGCTGACGGAGTTAGCGAGCCAGGCTGAAAATGCCGACGCTGATTGCTCCAGCATGAAGGGTGCCCTCATTGCTGATCCCGAGAAAGACCCGGATTGGGACGCAACAGACTTCTTCGATTCATGGGACGACGACGAAGACGACGATCAGTCTGGAGTCCTGGATAACGCAGGCCAAGAAATCGAATCCACCGACCCTCAAGCCTGAGGATTAAAGCGATTGTTCAGCCGAATTCACCTAACGAGGGTCTATTTGCCCAACGGAAGAATGGAAGAAGCTACCAATTGGGCTGACGCTTTGCTGATCAAACCCCACAATTGCATCCTACAATAGGCGTAGGAATGATTCCCGATGGAAACCGGTCGCAACACAATTCCAATTGCCGACCGTAAATTCGGAGGCGGCGGTGCCGTCGACCCAGCCATTGGGTTACCTGAGACGCCTTACTTCGCCTGGGGAGCCACTCGATAGCATGGGAATTCCCGGGCCAAACCCCATGGCAGTCCGTACCGAGAATGTCTGCCGCCATTACCAGATGGGTGAGGCATTGGTACGCGCGGTTGACGGAATTTCGATCGACATTCGCGCTGGAGAATTTGTGGCTCTGCTGGGTGCGTCGGGATCNNCGGGAGCAACTGGCCAAGTACCGCCTCCATACTGTCGGCATGGTCTTCCAGTCTTTCAATCTGATACAGAGCATGTCATTGCTGGAAAATGTAGAGCTCCCTATGCGTTTTGCGGAAGTCGATCGCAGCAATCGTTCCGCTCTTGCGCGCCAGTCGCTAGAACGCGTGGGCTTGAGCGGACGGCTTTCGCATCGGCCAATGGAACTCTCAGGCGGTGAACAGCAGCGCGCTTCGCTCGCGCGTGCACTCATCAACCGGCCCAAGCTGCTTCTGGCGGATGAACCAACGGGCAATCTGGACAGCCGCACCGGCACAGAGATTATGGAACTCATTTACAGCTTCAATCAGTCACTGGGCATGACTGTGCTGATGGTGACGCATGAGCAGGCATTGGCCGAGAAGTATGCCGGGCGCATGGTGCATCTGGCGGACGGAAAACTCGTCGACGATGTATCCAACGACGACGTACCCAACATCTCGTCAGAGCCGGTGCAAGCGCCAGCGCCGCACGGAGAAACACAATGAAGCTTTACGATGTCGCCGAGCTTGCTGTCCGCAACCTGCGTGAGTCCATCTTCCGCAATTCTCTGACAACAATCGGCATCTCCGTCGGTGTGGCATCGTTGGTCGCGATGCTCTCGCTGGGCATTGGTCTCCAGCAGTTGGCTTCACGCCGGCTGCAAAAGTCCGGGCTGTTTGATACTGTCGTAGTGACCTCCAGGCGCGACCTTCGCAACTTCCGCGAACAGCGAGAGGAGGGCCCGGCACCGGCAGAGAGCCCGTTGCTGGATGAAACGGCGCGCAAAAAGATCGCGGAAATCCCCGGCGTGCTCGAGGCCTATCCCGATATTAGGTTCGTCACGGATCTGCGCTTCGACAGCAAGCCGCACTTAACCATGGTGGCTGGCGTCCCGTTCTCCGCCAAGAATAATAATGATGCTTTCGATGGCATGCAGGGCAGTTTCTTTTCGTCGGACGGGGCCGCGGAAGCCATCCTGCAGAAGTCTTTTGCCGAAGAACTGCTAGGCATCACATCCAAGCCGGGCACGAACACAACAAACATCTCCGAGTTGGCCAAGTCTCTTCTGGGGAAAGAGTTGACGATGCGCTATGCGGAGCGCACCGTGTCTACCTCTTCCTCGTCTATCGGGCCGAGCGCTAGTGCGGCGTATTCGGTTGTCTCACGCGAACAAGTGCTGAAAATTGTGGGACTGACGGATCTCGATCCGGACAGCATGCGCGGCACGGCCCGCGCACGGGTCTTCCTGCCGCTCAAGCTCGCGCAGGATTTGCGCGTCGTGCAGTCCAACCTGCGTGACACTTCGGCCAACGACTTACCCAGCTATACCTCGCTTAGCGTACGGGTACAGAACCCCAATCGGGTTCCGGCGGTTGAAGATGCCATCAGGAAGATGGGATTCGGAGCTTTCTCGATCGTCGATGCGACCCGCAGCATGCGCCAGTTTTTTGCCGTGCTCGACGGGTTCCTCGCGATCTTCGGCAGCCTCGCCTTGGCGGTTGCTTCCATCGGCATCGTGAATACGCTGGTGATGGCCATCCTCGAACGCCGGCGCGAAATCGGAATCATGAAGGCTATCGGGGCCAGCGACGCTGACGTGCGCGGGCTTTTCTTTGCTGAAGCCGGAGCCATGGGTCTGGTCGGTGGGGCAGCGGGAGTCACACTCGGCTGGGCGATCGGACGCCTGATCAACTTCGGAATGAACATCTATCTTCAACGCCAAAATTTCCCTTCGGCGCAAATCTGGTCCGTGCCTCTGTGGCTTATTCTCGGCGCGATCGCTTTTTCCATCGTCGTAAGTTTGCTGGCGGGACTCTACCCGGCGTCCCGGGCTGCGCGTCTCGATCCAGTGCAGGCACTGCGCTACGAGTAAACTCGTCTGATGCACCGCTGTTTGCGATGGCTGAAGCTGTTCTTAATTCCGTTTCTGGTCGTCCAGGCTCACTCGCAAAGCCGCATCGATTGCAACGCGCTGCAAAGCCGCATCCTCGGTGAAACCGTCCACTATTGCGTCATGTTGCCGCCCGGCTATGACACCGCAACTGCCGGTCATTCTCCGCGTCGTTATCCAGTGCTTTACTTTCTGCACGGACTCGGCGATAACGAACAGACTATATTCAAAGGCGGTGGATGGGACCTGATCCAGGACCTCCGTCAAAAAGGGCAGCTCTCCGATTTTCTGGTGGTCACGCCCGAAGGGAAACGTAGCTTCTACATCAACTCCGCCGACGGTCTTATACCTTACAGCGATTTCTTCATTCGCGAGTTCATCCCTTACATCGAGTCGCATTACTCGGTTCGCCGCGAGCGCTCCGCGCGAGCCATTAGCGGTTTTTCGATGGGCGGATACGGTGCGCTCCGGTTTGCGTTTGCCTATCCCGAACTATTCTCGTCGGTCAGCGCTCAGAGTGCCGCGCTCCTTACGGAACCGCCACATCAGAGCGGGCTGCTGGGAGCGGTGTTCGGCAATCCTATTGACCTTCGCCACTGGAACCAAAACAGTGCTTTTGTTCTTGCGAAGCGGAACCGGACATCGATACGGACATCAGGGTTGTCCATCTATTTTAACTGCGGCCGCGAAGATGAATTCGGATTCGATAAAGGAGCCTTGGAACTCCATCGGCAACTTCAGGCTGAAGGCATCCAACACGAATATCACATCTATCCCGGCAACCATGGCGCCGAGTATTTTCTGGCACACCTCGGAGAAGCGTTGCTGGTTCATTCCCGCGTTTTTGCCGCAGCGAAGTAGCTCTGTCGAGTTCTGCGAAACAATGACGGTCCATAAAATGAACCTCCGCTGGACAGGTCGTGTCTAATCAAGAATGGTGACTGCTCATTCCAGGGCCGGCGCCGGGGCGACGCGCCCTAAACTGCAGGCGGTTCTGCCCCTGGTGTGGGAACTCGTCCGCCCGCGCCGCGGGCTGTTGGCGGTTGGCTTCGTTTTGATGGCGATCAACCGCGTAGCCTCGCTGGTGCTGCCTTATTCCACCAGATATTTGATCGATAGCGTCATCATCAAGCGCAACATCCACTTGCTCAAGCCGCTTGTGCTCGGAGTATTGCTGGCGACTCTCATCCAGGGAATTACTTCCTTCTCGCTCACGCAATTACTTTCCAAGGCCGCGCAACGCCTGATCGCCGAACTTCGGCAGAAGGTGCAAGCTCATATCGGACGGTTGTCGGTCTCATTTCATGATTCGACCAAGAGCGGAGTGTTGGTATCGCGCATCATGACCGACGTAGAAGGCGTGCGCAACCTGATTGGTACTGGGCTGGTGGATCTTACCGGAGGCCTGCTCACGGCCGGGATCGCACTGGTGGTCCTGTTCCGAATCAGCGCGCTGATGACTGTGCTCGCATTCGGCTTCCTGTTGTGTTTTGGGCTTGCTCTAAAGAAAGCATTCCAGACGATCCGGCCGATCTTTCGCGATCGCGGCAAAATCACCGCCGAGGTTACTGGGCGTTTGACGGAATCTCTTGGTGGCGTGCGGGTCATAAAGGGCTATCACGCCGAGGATCGCGAGGAAAAAGTTTTTTCGCTGGGAGTAATGCGGTTGCTCGATAACGTGATGCGCACGCTGACCGCGAGTTCCATCATGGGCCTTTCGGCAAGCGTGCTGCTGGGAGTGGTGGGAGCTGTCATTATGTATGTCGGCGCGAAGCAGATTCTGGCTGGGTCGCTGACGATTGGCGGCTTTTTCACCTACACCTTGTTCATGGGCTTCCTGATCGCGCCCATCATGCAGATCGTTCAAATCGGCACTCAGATTACAGAGGCCCTGGCTGGGCTGGAACGTACGCACGAAATCCTGAAAGAGACTACGGAAGACAGCGACCCTCGGCGCACCGTCACTCTGCCGGCAATTGTAGGCAACATTGATTTCGAAGCAGTGAGATTTAGCTACGATGGCGCCCGCACTGTGCTGAACGATGTATCGTTTCACGCTGCCCCAGGCACGGTGACTGCATTGGTTGGATCCTCGGGCTCCGGCAAATCGACGACCATCGGATTGATCTCGGCGTTCTATGTTCCGACTCGGGGCAAGGTTCTGGTGGATGGCATTGACTTGAGCACAGTGCGGCTCGATTCGTACCGCACGCAACTTGGTGTCGTATTGCAGGAGTCGTTTCTATTTGATGGGACGATCCGCGAGAATGTCATCTTCTCCCGGCCGGATGCCAGCGAAGACGCGGTGCTGCGCGCCTGCCGGATTTCCCGGGTCGACGAATTTGCGGAGGGCTTTGCCGACAAGTACGATACGATTGTTGGTGAGCGCGGCGTGAAGCTATCGGGCGGACAACGCCAGAGGATCTCGATTGCCCGCGCTATTCTGGCCGAACCCCGCATCCTGATCCTGGACGAAGCCACCTCCAGCCTCGATTCCGAATCCGAGCAGATGATCCAGCAGGGCCTCTCCTACCTGATGCAGGGCCGCACGACCTTTGTTATTGCGCACCGCTTGTCGACCATTCGGCGCGCCGATCAGATCCTCGTGGTCGAGCAGGGACAGATCGTCGAACGCGGAACCCACGAAGAACTCTATGCGCTGCATGGACGCTATTTCGATCTCTACACCAAGCAGCATGGTCTGGAGAGCAATCTGTTCCTGGCGCCGGGGGAGGGTGATGCCACGCCGGGCTGGCAATGACGTGGAGCCATCCAAGCAGAATGGGAATGAGCCGGCTGTCAGTGAGGTAATTCGATTCGTTCGCTAATGTCGAACTGAAGAAGAGTACGTGAAGATACGTGAGCCCGTCGCTTTCAGCGCCAAGCCGCGGGCCACTGACGTAAACTCGTTTCCGCCCCGAATTCGCTGCGCTCCAAATCGCTCTTCGAAGATTTTCCTTACGGCTGGAACAAATGAAGAACCACCCGTCAGGAATACCATATCCACATCCTTCGCATGCACGCCAGACGTGCTCAGGAGAGAATCGACGCATCCTGCGATCTGTCCAAGCTCCTCAGAAATCCACTCCTCGAAGGATGCTCGCTCCACGACCGCCACCAGATCCTCAAACCCGTCCGAAAACCGGAACGTGGCAACAGGGTCTTTGGACAAATCGCACTTCACTTTTTGCACAGCGCGGTGGAGGTGGAATCCCAGATCTTCTTTTATGAAGTGAATGAGCGCCCCGATTTTCTCTGGTTCAAGTGATTGCGCGTGAACGCCCCTTAGCATGTCTAGTACGTCTTTGGCTCGCAATAGAGACAGATGATGCCAGCGCTCTAACCTGATGTAGACCCAGTTTGGAACCGTTAGAATCTTGTCGAGTGAACGCAACTGCGATCCGGCGCCCAGGGCCGGAGACACTAGGTGCCTGATGATCTTTGCATCGAAGGCATCGCCCGCTATGCCCACTCCCGCGTTACCCACGATGTCGCCCGAGACTCTGCCTCTTTGGCGAATGGTAGGGCCAACATGAACCAGGGAGAAATCACTGGTACCACCGCCGAAATCCCCTATAAGAATGAGCTCGTCATGATCGAGCATGGATTCGTAGTAATGAGCCGCCGCCACCGGCTCCATTTCGAACTCTACGGACTCATAGCCGGCTGACTCAAAGGCCGATCGAAGCCGGCCTTCTGCATAACTGTCGTCTTCCTCCTTCTCCGCTCCTGAAAAATGAACTGGCCTTCCGACTACCGCCGACCTGATGTCGATACCAAACTGTTGTTCCGCTTTTTCGCGCAGGTCCCTGAGAATCCTGGCGATCAGATCCTCAAGCTTGTACCTTCGACCGAAGACTTCCGTGCCCTGAAGAGTGCGACTGGTCAGGAACGACTTGAGGGATTGAATCAGGCGACCCTTCGCGTCCGCGGACAGATAGTGCTCAATGCCTTCTGGACCGGTCCACGATTTCAGAACATTCGCGCCGCCTTCCTTTACCTGCTGAAGATAGAGCAGAGACCGATACGAATCAGTCAGCTCCCCCAAGTATGGGAACTCGGCAAGCCGAACCTCGTCCGGATTATCGGCACAGGCGATGGAACTGTTCGTTGTCCCAAAGTCTATGCCGATGGCGCCTTGGCTTGTTTTGGGCACTCGTGAAGACATTCGGGATCTCTCCAAGTTGGGGAGTGCAGGACTCCACGAGTGTTTGGGGTGAGACAATCCTATCACTCACAATTTCACGCGCAGGCGGTCTGATGCTGCAAAGCAAACAGTTGATTGACCCCAGACCCCTCCTATACGGTTAGGCCTTGGACATCTATCTAATTGACGGCACATACGAGTTGTTTCGGCATTACTACGCGCTGCCGTCTGCCCGAGATGAGGATGGGCGGGAGGTCGCCGCGGTGCGCGGCGTTCTTGCTTCAGTTCTGGGCATGCTGAAGGGCGGCGCGACGCATGTCGCCGTCGCAACCGATCACATCATCGAATCGTTTCGCAATGGACTGTGGAGAGACTACAAAACCAGCGAAGGCATCGAAGCCGACCTCCTGGCACAATTCCCTTTGTTGGAAGAAGTGCTGTCGGCGGCGGGCATCATTGTCTGGCCGATGGTTGAGTTCGAGGCGGACGATGCACTCGCCGCGGCGGCGCACGCGGCCGATCAAGACGCGCGTGTCGAACACGTTATCATTTGCACACCGGACAAGGACCTCGCCCAATGCGTGAGGGGTACGCGCATTGTGCAACTGAATCGCCGGACCCGCGTGACCATAGACGAAGCAGGTGTAATTCAGAAGTTCGGTGTACCTCCGACATCAATCCCTGATTATCTGGCGCTGGTGGGCGATGCCGCGGATGGCTATCCGGGGCTGCGAGGCTGGGGCGCGAAGTCGTCGGCTGCCGTTCTCTCGAAGTTCGGCCATCTCGAATCCATTCCCGCGGACGACCGGGAGTGGCACGTAAACGTGTCCAACGCGGCCCTCGCAGACACCCTGTCCCGTGAGCGGGAAAACGCACTGCTTTTTCGCACACTCGCCACGCTTCGGACTGACATCGCACTCTTCGACGATGTGGACGAGTTGCGCTGGAAGGGCCCCACACCCGCTTTCGCTGCGCTTGCAGCCAGGCTGGACGCCGCGATCACCGACGCTCGGCGACCTGTTCTTCGATCCGCAGCGCGACGATAATCGAGTGTAGGTCGCAAGACGGCGCATAATCTAAGGCGACTGCTCTCCGCAAGTGCAGAATTGATTGTGATTTCGCGCTCAGCTCCGTTTCACCGGGTTCGCCCGAGGACGATCGGTCCTCCGTCGCTGGACGGCAGATCGTCGATCGCGTAAGCAAAGCCCTCCTCCTCTATGAGCCATTCTTTGGGCGTGGGGAACATAATTTGTTGGTCAAAGCCCGTTTCTTGCGTGGGAGGCGCCGTGTTGACCCTACCCAAATTTTAGCCGTCGTTTTTGTAAGTGTAGTTGAATCATTAACTTAACTTTGATATCTTGATTTTCGTGTTTGCGAAATTTGGTTGTATACGAAACTTTTCCTTTACAATTGCTTTCCTGATTGAGAAAATCTCCTCGTGTCGCCCACCTTGCCCAATCCGATCGAAGCGTCCATTGCAGACGCCTTTGAGAAACAGTTGCCGGCAGAAGACTTGCCCGGGATCTCCATTCGCGACGTTCGTCGCCAGCCCGAGGAGCCCTTCGATCTCAGCTTCGAGCTAATTTCCGGCTCCAACCGGGTACGGGTTTTCGGCGAAGTGAAACGCACTTTCACACCAAACGTTCTCCAACAGATTGTCCCCTGGATTGAAAGGTTTAAATTCCTTCGGCCAGACATTGTGATTGCCGTCATTGCCCCCATGCTCTCGCAGCAAGCACAAGCCTACTGTATCCAGAACGGACTCAACTTCCTCGATCTGGCCGGCAATATCTTTATTGATGTCCCTGGAAAGCTCACTGTGCAACGGACGGGAAGGCGTACAAAAGGTCTGTCAGCAGCGGAATCGGAAGGGCCACGATCACTCAACGTTTTCTCCGGTCGCACATCGCGCATTTTACGCGTGCTGCTCGAGAACCCGAAGTCTTGGACTCTCTCCGATATTTCCCGCGAGCTCGCGGCGGAGACCGAACGATTCCGAGCCAGCGTACCCAATACCCAACTTGATTTTCAGGTAAGCCTCGGCTCCATCTCCAAGGCTACTGCCAGCCTCGAAGAGCAGCTCTTGATTCGTCGTCGCGGGATGTCCTTGGTAGTGCCAGAGCCACAGCGCCTCCTAGAACAGTGGGCGGAAAAATATCGCGAACGCTACCGCTGGCGGCTGAGAAGTTCATTTCAAACCAATAATCCTTTTGGCCGCACATTGGAAGACATCAATCCAGGATTGAAGTCGATCATCACAACGCCGTATTTGTTCAGCGGAGCGATAGCGGCTTCCGATGCCCCATTTGTCGACATCGATCAGGTGGAGATCTTCTTGATCGCCGGCGCGAGCGACCGACAGCTCCGAGAGTTGAAAAGCGAACCGGATGCCGGTCCGAAATTGCGCTTTACCTATCCCTATGACGACGGCGTCTTCATGTACTCCCGGCGCGTAAGTGAAGCTCCGTTAGCCTCTGCTATCCAGGTGTATCTCGATCTGTATGCTCGTGGAGGACGCGACTTCAAGCAAGCCGAGTATCTGCTCGCGAACTTTATTCGGCCGCGGTGGGGGAAAGCATGATTCCGGAACCACAGCGAACCTACGTCCTAGAACTGCTGCAGGCGCTCGGGCCAATCGCGGACGACTTTGTCGTGGCTGGGGCACAGGCGATGAAGTTCATGCTGCGACAAGCTCGTGCAACCAAGGACATCGATTTTGTCCTTGATGCGGTGGCGCTCCGCGGCGAGAAAGAGTCAGTTGCATACGTTGCAGAAGCTGAGGTATAGAGTGGTTCCGGGCTCGCAGAATTTCCAATTCCAAAAGGAAATACCAGGCTCGAAAGAGGTCATGCGCATCGAATTCATGGCTCCCGAAGAACTTAAGCGTGAAAAAGATTTTCGCGTTGACGTTCAAAATGGCATCCACGCTCGCGCTTGTACGGGAGGGTCGATCGCCATCGCTGAGTCCAGCATTTATGAACTCCGCGGAAAACTGCCAGATGGCGCTGACTATTCTGCATCCATCCGAGTTTACGAAGCCGCACGCACTCGTGATGCTCAAGCTGCTGGCGTTGGACGATCGCTACCGCAACATTCGCGGCCCGGCTGAGGCCCGGCACGATCGGGAGGAAGCGCGGACGCACGCGGCCGATATTGTTGCGATTCTCAGCGTGCAACCGGACCTGAAGGCGTTTCTACGAGATTTCGAGAAGCAATTCATCGCCGATCTCGCGCTCGGCGTGCGAGTTCTAAAGATCTCCGACCAATATTTTCCGCAGCGACACCTCGCCCGGACTGTTGGTTTACGAGGAGTACTTGGTCGGCGACAAGCCACTCGATCGTGCTGCTCGAAGGGAAATCGCCGACGAACTTGAAAGAGCTCACCGTCTGCTGATCGGCGTCCTACCGGCAACCACCTTCTACCAACTCCTCGCCGGAATCCAGGATTGTTGCGACCCGGAACGCAACGAGGCACTGGTCGAGGAATTCTTGTCAAGCCTCGAGAATGCTGGAATGACCATTCACTCCCGGGACGCCCTACATTTTCTCCCTACCAGCGTCTTTGGCGGAGCGTTCAATCGCAGCGACAAATTTGTGGTGAGCACCGGCGAAGTATTGGAGCAACTCACGGAGCCGGAACTGATGCTGGCTCGCCAGCACCTCCTTGCCTGTGCCGAACAACTACAGAAAAACGAAGAACTGCCGAAACGCCACGGCCGCGCGTTGCGCTGCGCCGAAGCCCAGAAAACAGTTTAACGATCGCCACGTGTGGCCTGCTGATCAAGAGTTGTCGCACCGCAGCAGGTTCAGTACCACCGATCACCATGTGAAATCAATTACTTGCCCACAACCTAGCCCGCACGGAAGCACTTTGTCGAAGTGACGAAAAAGCCCACATTGGCGCACATGGGCTCAAGCTTATGGCACATTCTGCGGCACACCTCGGCGAAGATTGCTGTCTCGATGTAATCGCAGCGAAAGCAATGTGTCCTGACGTAAGTTACTGAAACTACCCAACACGGAATGGCTATCTGAAGCGGTTTCAGTAGGGGATACTAAGAGTTCGTGGACCATAAACGGAGCAAGAACTGAACATACCAGGATTGTTTTAAGAAATTCCTCTACGCCTGGCCAGTAGGGCGCGTCGCTTAGCAGGAGGGGACTCATCATCGCTCTACCCGATTGATCATAAAGCTCGACATTTCGTCGAGGAATTTCCGAAGGACTTGCCCGGCCGCTGCCGGCAGCGCAGCTTCCTCAAGAGCATTGTCCATCAACCGCATCCACCGATCACGGGCGGTTTCATCGATGGAAAAGGGAGAATGCCGCGCGCGGAGTCGTGGATGGCCTCTTTGTTCGATGTAGGTCTGTGGCCCTCCAAACCGGCCGATCAGGAAGTCGCGGAGGCGCTGCTCGGCACCTGGAAGATCCCGCATCGTGTACATCGGTCCTAGAAGGTCGTCTTGAGGAACCTGACGATAAAAGGCCGCGACCAAACGCGTGAAACCTTCCGCGCCAATCATGGAATAAACTTCGAGTTCCTGCATGTGCTTTGCTCTCCTGATCGAATTGTTCTGCTATCAGTTCTTGGCGGAGTGCCGAGTCATCGGTTCTTCAATCACTGCACCAGCTTCGGCTGTAACTTATCCAGGCCAACGCCGCAGATATTTGGGGCACCACGTAGCGCCGATCTCCGACTCTGCCATGACCGCGGTTCAGGTTATTGAGAGTTGCCTAACCTCCCCACGATTCGCCGAGAGAAATCGCAGATCTGAATCGCAAGGCAGGCTATGTTTGGCTGAAATGCGGCTACCCGATTCCCACAAGTGCCTGTCTTACCGTGTTCACCCACAAAGGCGGATTATCTGCCGGTAAATTGTAATCTGCTCCTGTCACATCTTTGTCTTGCCGACGGAGAGACGCCACTATTGGAACTCCCGACAGGGTCTCACGGAAATGCGCGGCAAGGTTACATCGTTCTTCCCAAGGCGCTCCGTGCCCGATCAGGACAACACCTACTGTTTCATGCGAGAGATCGAGATCTCGCGCAGTGCGCGAACCGAGAGCAGAGATTACCGGATGTCCAAGTGATCGGAGGATCTGATCGCGGATTGACAACAGGCTCTCGCGAAATTCAACTTGCACGATCGTTGTCATGGCTATTCAGAATCTGTGCCCTTCGGAACAATCTCGCGCCGAGACTCGGCGCAACCTCGGCTTCTTCACGTCGGAACGCCAAGCTTTGGCAACAACCATTGCGTCAAAACCAAGTAGGCTGCGACGAATGCGACTCCCCAAACCCAATCGGGCATCTTTTACTTCTCCTATCTGTCTACTCCAAGTTTCCGCAGAAACGTCATCATCGGGCACCAGTCAGTGAATCCAGATTGAAATAAATTCAGGCCGACAAATGCCGTGAAAAGGTACCAGTAGGGGCTTACGTAATGCCCCAGCGCCAGTGACAACAGAATAAATGTGCCTGCGATTATACGAATTACTCGTTCCAGTGTCATAAACAGTCTCCTTCAAACTACAAGTTGCTCTGCGCAACAATCGCGTGCTTCCTCTGGGAGAGGTAGTAAAGTACCGGTACTGCCATCCTCGACAAAACCGTGGACGCGACTTCTCCCGCCATTAATGACAGCGCCAGGCCTTGAAAAATTGGATCGAACAGAATAACGCTTGCTCCTACAACCACCGCAGCCGCCGTCAGCAGCATGGGACGGAAGCGCACTGCGCCCGCGTCGACAACCGCATCCTCCAATGGCATCCCTTGCGAGCGGCGGAGTTCGATAAAGTCGACGAGGATGATCGAGTTCCGCACGATGATTCCGGCTCCCGCAATAAAGCCGATCATCGACGTCGCAGTGAAGAACGCTCCCATCAAAGCATGCGCAGGCAAAATGCCGACCAAGGTCAGCGGAATCGGCGCCATGATGACCAGCGGCGTGATGAACGAACGGAACCAGCCGACGACGAGCACATAAATCAACACCAGAACAGCAGCGAAGGCGAGTCCCAAGTCACGGAAGACTTCAACCGTAATGTGCCACTCGCCATCCCACTTTATGGAAAAGCGGTCGGTGCGATCAGGCAAGGTCGTTCCCTTGTATTGCTTCACTGCATAACCGTCGGGCAACTTTATTTTGCCGATCGCGTCGCTCATCTTCATGATGGCGTAAACAGGGCTTTCTTCTCCGCCCGCAACATCGCCGGTGACATAGACGACAGGCTGAAGATTCTTGCGATATACACTGGTGTCGATCGTGGTCTGTTGCAGCGTCGTCAACTCTTGCAGCGCGATCTGTCCACCCGGAGTCGGCAGCTTCAGGTTGCCCAGGTCTTCAATTCCCGAACGATCCCGCCGCGCCAACTGCACTTCGATCGGAACGTCCTCTCGTGATTGCGGATCGTGGAGTAAGCCGGCATTAGCTCCGCTAAGTCCCACCTGCAACGTTCGCGTGACTTCAGCCGCTGATATGCCATGCAGCGCGGCTTTGTCCAGGTCCACCTTCATGTCGTACTTGATCTGCGGATCTTCAACGTACCAGTCGACATCCACAACGCCGGAGGTTTGCTGGAATATCTTTTTGACTTGGGCCGCCAATTCGATTTGCCCTTTGTAGTCAGGCCCGTAAACTTCAGCAACCAGAGTTTGCAAGACTGGCGGACCGGGCGGGACTTCTGCGACCTTGATGCGTGCTCCGAAAGGCTCGGCGATCTTGTCTAACTCCGGCCGCAACCGGCGCGCGATCTGGTGACTCTGCGCTTTGCGATCGCTCTGCGAGAGCAGGTTCACCTGAATATCCGCCTGATTAGGCTGGCTCCGCAAAAAGTAATGGCGCACCAGGCCGTTGAAGTTGTAGGGACCCGAGGTTCCGGCGTAAATCTGATAATTGATGACCTCGGGCTGCTGTCCTAGATATCGTCCCAGCGCCTGCGCCACGTGCGTCGTCTGTTCCAGCGGCGTGCCATCCGGCATGTCAATGATGACCTGGAATTCACTCTTGTTATCGAAGGGGAGCATTTTTACGCGTACCCACTGCAACGGGACAAACGC
>PLBX01000015.1 GCA_003135495.1 Acidobacteriaceae bacterium
ACGGTGGCGCGCCTGGGCGGTGACGAATTCATCATGGCGCTGTGGCACGTCAGCGGTACCGACGATGCGGCCAAGGTGGCGTTAAAAGTGATCGAGGCAGTGTCGCAACCCTATGGTATCGAGGGCCATACCGTTCGCGTAACCACCAGCGCAGGTATCGGTATCTATCCCGTCCATGGCGAGGACGCGGACACGCTGATGAAGAGCGCGGACCTGGCCTTGTACGAGGCCAAGCGCGCGGGCAAGAACGCCTATCGAATCTCGGAGCGCCCAGACCTGTCAGCGGTAGCGGCGCAATCAGTATGACCTGCCCGGAATCCGCACGCCCTCCCACCAGCCAGCCCGCACCCAAATCCGGAAGGGTGACCAGAAATGCAGGGGTGTAGCGTTTTGCTCTCGTGTCGTATATACCCCCCATTTGTTTGAGGTCTACTTTCGTGCGTCTGTAAGATAGCGTGGTGTATCGCAACCTATGCCGGTGGGCCGGCGGGCAAACGAGCCAAACAGAGGCGAAAAGCCGCATAAAACAAGGTTGAAAATTTCACCTCAATGGGCCAGGGGCTAGCCGTCGCTTCTGGCGTTCGTTTTGATCAATTTCGGTAATTAGTGAAATGGCGATTTTTCACTAATTGGGATAACTACGAGGTGGAACACCTCCAAAGGTATAGGCATCGCCATGGCCGACTCCTTCTGGCTGGTCGGACTGAGGGGACGCGACTGGGTTCAGGCCCTATGACGCTCGGCAGGTCAGAAGTGGTGGTGAGCACTCCATCGACAATAGGGCCATCGGTGGGAGTGTGATCCACCTTCAGCACAATGCGAAGTGTGTCCGGCATCGGAGTAACGATCTGAACATCGCTCTTCACGAATCCGGCTTAATTAGTTGTTAGAGCATATCTACCGTTCGGCAATCCCACCGTAACCGACCCGTCCGTGCCTGTATGCGAAACGATTGTCTCCGAATCACTCCTGAACACAATCTCGCAGCCCGGAATCACAGCACCAGTCTCATCGAAGACAGTGGCTTTGACCTCTGACAAGGGTGGGAGAACCTGAGCTAGACCGACCGCGATCATTAAGCCTAAAAACGTACTGATACCCACAGCCGCCACGGTGAGGCGCGTTGTGATGCGAACAATCACTCGTTAATTTTAAGCTCTTGCCGCATAGTTGATGCAAACAGGCGTGGCTGTTGAAAAAGTCCGTTTTTCTAAAAACAGCCGAAATTTGGGGGATAGAAGATGTCTACCCAAACCGAGAAAGTCGTTTGTAGGGCTTCCTAATGCAAAGTTTTTTCGGCCATTTTCTGGTGATTGAGTTTTTCAACAGCCACAGGCGATTGCACTAACTGACCATAGTTAGTGCATTGACGAATGTCACGCCAAGGCTTGTTCGCTGAGCCGCATTTAAGTGGTGCGTTGTAGTGCGTTCCGAAAAGCTAATGTGCAGCAGTTCGTACAGCAGAAATGGCGGAGGTGGTAAATCGTTTGAACGATGGCATTCATTGGAACTGATTCGTTCGATGCCTTTAGGCGGATCAACGAACCGAAAACGTTGCACGGCTTCTACTAATGGGCGTATTTCTCGCACTAAAATTACGAAGTGGGCGGAGCGATCAACCTTACCGTCACTGGAGACGACCCATTTCCCATGATCGGGGCTCCAGTCCATCCCGTTCCGCAGCCAACCATGTTTATGACCTGAGTTTGGATACGACCGTTACCGCTATTTCCACTCCCATTGTTTTTCGCGGGGTTGCCATCGGCATTTAGAAACAATTGCAGAAACCCGACGATTTGCAAAGTACCGGGCGGAGCTGGAGGCGGCACCAACGCAGTGGGCGGGCCAACATCAAATACAGGTATCGTAACCAACGAACTGCTAACCACCACATCATTCCCAATCGAAGCTGTGACCGGATTATTTGCTCCTGCGAGAAATTCGAAGGGCGCGACCAGAAAACTTGGATCAATCTGATCCGCCCCGCCTGAATTACTCGCATCGGTGAGACAATTTACCGCATCTGCGATGTTGGTATTAGTAGGGCCGATAGATGCCATGCTAACGGGGTTTATAGGGTTACTGCCGCACGCTATCGGTGTTTCAACACAACCCAGCAATACTCTTCTGAGCTGCATCGAATCCGGCCGCACAACTGGGCACCGTCGCGGGTGGAGGAAACGAAGTTTGACTCCCTGGGTAAAATCGCCACGCTACTGGCGCGGGAGGGGGTAAGCAGTTCGTACAAATCTTATGAAGCTCTTTGGAACTGTTGGCCAGGGGAACGGTCGAGTATCCCAGCAAAGCAGGATTGTTTATCGCACCCGTCGATGTGACGAAAATAGGGTGGTTCAGAGGACTCGTCGGATCTATGTTTGGCAACAACCACGGTTTTACGCAGGTTGGCGCAACGGGTACAGGGGGATTTCCAGTACCGCCCGATAGAGCTTCTGCGCCCGACGGATTGTAGGCCTCTGCCGTGGCGGAAGCAGCTACTGCAAAAGTTGTCGTTCCCCATACGCGAGCAAAGAAAGTCGGCAAATTTGTCTTCCGCACTGCGACCGTTATTGTAGGGTTGGTATACGTTCCGCCAAAGGTGACTGTGACTTCTGCATCGCTCAAGCTCTGGCCGCCGACTAGATTAGCCTTAGCAACCTGAAGGGCCATCAGCTTCGCCGGACCGCTGCTGCTTTCTGCGGTTGTAAGTGATGCGCCAGTCGTGTCCGAAGTGACCCCGGAATTCGCGAGAAATCGAGCTGCGGCCAAGGCCGCACCATCTGCTGCGATTTGTGCCTCACTGCGAGCGGTGTACAGCGTAACAACGTCAATGGAAAGCGCAGCCATCGCCCCAATTACAAATAGCATGAAGACTGCGACCAGCGTGATGATTACGCCTTCATCTTCGCGAACATGAGATCGATGCTTCACTTCAATCTCCCGCACGCGAATCATACAACAACATGCGGGGCAGCGGACGGCAGATTTAGCTACCTAGCGCAGTATAAGGCACTCGTAATGGCAGGTGAACGGCAGGTGATTATTTGAAGACGCTCGCCGTAGTTAGTGCAATTGATTCCATAACAATGTCGG
>PLBX01000281.1:0-1170 GCA_003135495.1 Acidobacteriaceae bacterium
GTGTTTGATCGTGTGCTGATGTCGGTGGGACGGCGTCCGAATTCTGAAATTGCAGGGCTTGATAAGACGAAGGTCGTGGTCAACAAAAAAGGCTTTATCGAAATTAACGAGCAGCGGCAGACGGCGGAGCCTACTGTTTATGCTATCGGCGACGTTGCGGGCGAGCCGATGCTGGCGCATAAGGCGATGCATGAGGGGCGCACAGCGGTCGAAGCGATCGCCGGGCACAAGGTCGCGTTCGAGCCGAACGCGATTCCGGCGGTGGTGTTTACCGATCCTGAAATCGCGTGGGCTGGGCTGACGGAAACGCAGGCCAAAGAACAAGGACGCGAAATAGCCGTCGCGAAATTTCCATGGGCTGCATCGGGGCGTGCGGTTACGCTTGATCGGCCTGAAGGTCTCACCAAACTGCTCATTGATCCGAAGACGGAGCGCGTGCTTGGAGTGGGTATCGTAGGGGCGGGAGCTGGGGAATTAATTGCTGAAGGCGTGCTGGCCATTGAGATGTGCGCGCTGGCGGCCGATGTGGGCATGACGATTCATCCGCATCCCACGCTTTCTGAAACGATGATGGAATCGGCTGAGGTCTTCTACGGGCAGGCCACGGATATTTATCGTCCGAAAAGATCGTAGCTTCAGCATTTTCGATGGAGCGACGGCGCGTCTCGCACGTCTCTTCTAGGAAAAGTNNGGCCGGGCGGGGACGCCCGGCCCTCCACTCTCCACTTATGTAAGGTTTCGATGAAAAAATTAGCAACGCTGGTTCTCGTCGTTTTTCTTTCCTTCCATGGGTTGCGTGCGCAGTCTGTGGGTGGACTGCTGAAACCTGGAGGGAAGAATCAGGAAGCGAACGCGGCCGGGGATCCTCTGGGGCGGGATACGCCTTCGGGAACTGTGCTTGGATTTCTGCAGGCCGCGCAGGCCGGAGACTATAAGACGGCAGGCGATTATCTGCAAATGAGCGGCGCGCGCCGCCAGTCGCAAGGAGTAAACCTGGCTGACAAGCTGAAGGTGCTGATGGACCGNNTCCGATCGCCAGATTATCGGAACTTTTTCCGTGGGTGATGCCGATGTGCCTGTGGTGCTTGTTCAGACCGGGAGAGTGTGGCTCTTTTCCGCGGAAACGCTGACCAAAGTTCCGGAGTTGTATGACACGGTTGAGGCGCGCCA
>PLBX01000281.1:1212-7764 GCA_003135495.1 Acidobacteriaceae bacterium
TCCTCGCCGTTCCCCGGCGCTTGTGGCTGAAGTACCGGAATAAGCCGAACTTGCATGGCTACGGGCAGGTTTCGAGACCGCTGCTGATTTGCTTCAGCGCCGTGGCGCATCGCTTGATAGCCGGCCACTTTGGCTTGCCGCTGCTCATCCGTCTTTATTATTACCGGACCATCGGCGTCATTTTCTGTGTTGGATTTTTCTGGTTTCTGCTCCGCGCCACCAGCCTTACCATGCAGCGGCTGCGGACGCACGCGATCAGCGCGGGACGCATTGGCGCTGGAACCTTGATGGTTCTTGGCGAACGCTTGCTGACTGCGCTGGTGGTGATTGTTGCCATTCTGGCAATGCTCGGCATTCTCGGTTTTAACCTCACCACCGTGCTCGCCGGACTCGGCATTGGTGGTATTGCCATTGCGTTCGCTGCGCAGAAAACGCTNNACGGCGGTATCGCCATTGCTTTTGCTGCGCAGAAAACGCTAGAGAATCTTTTCGGAGGGATTTCCGTTCTCGCCGATGAAGTTATTCGCGTCGGGGATTACTGCCGCTTTGGCGATCGCACCGGAACGGTAGAGGATATCAGCCTGCGTTCGACGCGGGTTCGCACCGACGGGCGAACCCAGTTGTCTATCCCCAACGGTTCGCTCGCCACCATGAATATTGAAAATTTCACGCGGCGGGACAAAATTCTTTTTAATCCGGTGCTCTCGATCCGATGCGAAACGACGGCAGATCAATTGCGTTACCTGCTGGCTGAAATTCGTAAAATGTTATACGAACATCCGAAGGTTGGAAGCGACAGTGCGAACATCCGCTTCGCCAATTTCGATAGCAGTTCGTTCCGACTTGAGATCACGGCGTTTGTTCTGACGCGCGATTCCAATGAATTCGTAGCCATCCGCGAAGATCTCTTGCTGCGGATCATGGATATCGTGGGAAAATCGGGCAGCGGCTTTGCCTTCCCGTCGCAGACTTTATATCTCGCGAGGGACTCCGGGCTCGATAAAGAAAAATTAGCCGCGGCGGAGCAGCAAGTCCAGCGATGGCGAGATGAGAATAAACTGCCTTTTCCCGATTTCGCGCCCGATGACAAGGTGGCTTTCCGGGGCGCCATTGAGTATCCCGTGCCGGAATCCGCGGTTGGAAAAAATCGGCAAACCTAAAATCGTTTCTAGCGCGGCCGACGGAACTATAGGGATCGTCCTCGCTTACCCCGGTAACTTGCGGCTTTCGCCTGCCGTTCCTAGCATGAGAGAGTTATGGCTCATGCTCTGCTGTTGTCGCCTGATGATCAGGCGGTTAGCGCGATTACTGGTGTTTTAGAAGAGATGGCAGTGACTTGGGAGCGCCCGCTGGACGGCGTTTCCGCTGCTCAAAAACTCAATTCGCAGAGCTTCGATTTAGTGCTGGTGGATTGCGAAAACCTGCCCGCAGCCAAGCTGATTTTTGATGTTTGCCGTCGCGGAAAAAATGGCAATAATCCTGTGCCGATCGCGATCGTCGATGGGCGTGCGGGATTGCCAACCGCGTTTCGGCTCGGCGCAGAATTGATTCTGACTAAGCCGGTCGCCAAAGATCAGGCGCGCAGCACGATTCGCACCGCAGTTAGCCGGGTGAAAAAGGATGCGCCTGCGTCTGCGAATGGAAGCGCAGCTTCCGTGTTTGCAAGTGAACATAAGGCAGGCAAGATCGCCTCAACAATCGAAGCTACGACAGATGGACGAGACCTGGCTGCAGAAGAGGCGCCGGCGATGGGGTTCGCAGACACGTCGCCGCAACTCACAAACTTCGCCGATGTTACTCCCAACCTGAGTTCAAAAGCGGTTGCGGCGGCTTCTACCAGCGTTGAAGAAGGTGTAACGGCTTCCGCGCCGAGCCGGACCGCAGACAAGCAAGCCTCCGAATATAGAGCTGGCGTGTCTCTGGCTACAACTTTGGGTCGACTCGCGGCTCAACCTGCTCCTCAACTTTCGGCTCGATCTGGTGGGGGGATTTTGAAGACGGCAGTGATCATGAAGCCTTCCGACGATCGGGTTCTGGCGGAGCTGGAGAGGAATGAATCGGAAGCTGATGAAAAGAAAAATGCGAGGCCACTTATAGCCGCGCGAGAAGTGGCGGCGGTGGATTATCCGTCTATTGCGCACGTTCAGCTGAAGAGAAAAGGTGCGCTAATCGGCGTCCTGATGCTAGCTCTTGCGGGCGGCGGCTTTTATGCCGCGTGGACTTATCAGCCCGAATTCCGGAGNNGGCCAGTCACGGCTGCGCAGCCAGCATCGCCGAGCCCTTCAAGTGAGATAGCTGCTGCGTCCGGCTCAACTGGTCCCCAAGGAGCTATGAGTTCGCCATCGCCGTCGGCCGTGGCTAATCCGGCGGCGGGAGCGGCTTCCGACGGATCGGCGGCCTCTCCCGTTAGCGCTGCTCTTCCAGTTCGTGCTGCGCCTGCGCCAAACGAACTTCAGTCAAACAAAATCACCGCAGTAAGGCCGGGCGATAAGGCGGCTGCGGAATCCAGCAAAGAAGGGTCCACGGATTCTTCCGAAGCCGAAGCGCCCGAGAATGCCAACGCAGTAATCCTCTCGTCCAAAGGTGCCGAGAAGCGACTTGTTCATAGTGTTCCGGCAAAATATCCGCTAACCGGGCATTCCGGAGGAGCGCAAGGCACGATTGTGCTCAAGACTTTGGTGAATGTTGAGGGCAAAGTCGCGAGCGTGAAGTTGGTCGAGGGCAACCCTGCTTTGGCGCCTGCGGCAATGGAAGCGGTAAAGCGATGGCGCTATCGTCCTTACGTGCGTGATGGCAAGGCGCAACCCTTCCAGACTGTGGTGATTGTCGATTTTCAACGGCCTTGACGCCATTCACGATCACTTCTTATGGTGACTCCACTCAGTAAGACGTTTTATCTAAGGGTCGCTCTGCATTTCAATTACCCCCGTAACTTGCTGGTACCCACCGTATTACCTAGGATGACCTCATCATGGGTTACCAAGCGTTACTGTTCTGTCCCGAAGAAAAACTAGCGCGCATCGTAGGCCAAGTCTTTGTAGAACTGGACTTCAGGGTCGAGCAAGTTCACGAACCGTTTGCGGCGGTCAAGAAGTTAATGTCGCAGCGTTACGACGCCATTGTTGTCGATTGCGAGAACGAACAAAACGCTTCATTGCTGTTCAAGAGCGCGAGGAATTCGAGTTCCAACCAGAGTTCTCTGGCTATCGCCGTGGTCGAAGGGCAAGCGGGCGTAGCCAAGGCGTATCGCATTGGCGCCAATCTAGTTTTAACCAAGCCGATCAATGTAGAGCAGGCTAAGGGAACGCTTCGCGTCGCGCGTGGTTTGCTGCGCAAGAATTCGGATGCCGCCAACGCCGCTCTGCAAACTTCAACGCAGCCAGCCGCTTCGGGGAAAGCGATCACCCCGATAATTAAAGACTCTCTTCAACCGCAGCGGAGCAGTAATGCCGTGATCGCGGCGTCTACCGGCGGTTCCGGAGAGATGCATTCTGAAGAAGAGATTCCGCCAGTTACCTCTCCGGAGTCGCATCCATTGGTGTTACCGGCAATGTCAGCGGAGGCGAAAGCGGAAGACGCAGCGAGTATATTTGCCGCTCCAGTTGCCAAGGCAAGCGGGGGAGAAAGCTTCAGTTCGACAAGCGCAGCATTGTCAGCAGCGGCATTTGCTCCCGCAAAAGCAGCGTCAGCCGCGGCAGTCGCTCCCGCAAAGCAAGAATTGGCTCCGGAAAAGCAGGAAGCGACAGCTTCGGGTAGGGCGAAGGACACTGTTGCGGAGAAAGCTGCACCTCTCTTTGCTTCATTAGGTAACTCTCTTGGGGATAGTGACGATTCATCTTTTCCATCATCTTCAGCTCCGGACAACGAAGATTCCGGCGAATCTCGAGGGGGCAAGAAGCTCTTAATCGCGGCAATCGCTATCTTTGCGGTAGCCGTATTGAGTTATTTTGCTTACGTGAAGTTTGGCAAAGAAAGCTCCTCACAAGTTCAAAGCACAGTTACGGTTCAGGAGAGCGCTAGCGCAGTTCCTGCTCCGGCGACGCAGGCATCGCCAGCAACACCATCTGTAACGACTGCGGCGCACGGGACTAACACCGGTAAATCATCCGCCAACAAAACACTGAACGCCGACAAGCCGTCGGCGGGTGCTAATCATTTTCCTGAGATTGAAGAGGAGATAAACTCTCAGCCAGAGATAAAGGTGTTGGAGACGGCGCCTGTTCACGTGAAATCAAGTATTTCGGGAAAGCGGAAACAAAACCAAACCGATGACGTTGTAGCGCCACCAACCAGTGCGATAGCGAAGACGAGTTTGAGCGACACAAACGGCCTAAGCGGCCTGATGGCATCGGCAACGCCGGTCCTTCCTAAGTCGTCGTCATCAGGGATAAAAGTGTCACAAGGTGTGTCGCAGGGGCTTTTGATTAAGCGGGTTCAACCGAAATATCCACAATCCGCCCTGGCAGTTCATGCGCAAGGGTCGGTGCAGATTGAAGCGACCATCAACAAAGAGGGAAGCGTAATTAATCCGAAGGTGATGCACGGAGACCCAATCCTGGCACACGCCGCAGTGGAGGCGGTTCGTCAGTGGAGATATAAGCCGTATTACCTGGATGGTGAGCCGGTAGAAATCCAGACAGAAATCACAATTACATTCAGAGCGAATTAGCGCGAAGAATGCCTGCCCTTTACTAGGATATTAAAACGCTGGTCGTGTGTGGTTATGACAGAATGAACGGCTTACAGCCCTTTCAGTTCCTGGTCCAGATCGCGGCGGCGCGGACGTCCCGGATGAGCACTTATCATACGAAACTTAGCATAGAGTCCATTCAACTGTTGGCTTAACAGCCGTACAACTTCCAGGCTAAGCGTGCCATGCTCGCGCAGGAAATTCAGAAGAGCATCGCGCGGAACGAAGGCTGCGGTGGTTAAGCTGTTCGCCTCCGCGGTAAGCCGGTAGTTCTCGCCGCTCATGCTCTCGCTAAGACCGAGCAAGGTTCCGGGACCAGCAAGTTCGAGAAGTTGCCTTTGCCCGTGTCCGGTCGAAAGTATGATGCGAACTTCGCCGGTCTCTAAAAAATAGATGCCTTCGACCGGCGACCCCTGCTTGAAGAGCGTTGCGCCCTTGGAGAATGTCTGGACTGACTTCAACCCCTGCAGAGCTTCAAAGAGCCCTGGACTCATACTTGCCGGAGTAGGTTGCCACTGCACAAAATCAATGCCTCATGGTCGTGGTAATCAGACTGCACCTTAATGCGCGTACCGGGCTGTGATGACCATCACTTCGCAAAGTGACTCGCAACCACATATTCTACAGGAAGTGCTTGCAGGTCAACGAGCGGAAGGGATGAATTACCGTTTGCCGGGGGCGAAGGGTTATTGACGCTCCAGAGTTTCATCGATGGCGGCTTTGTCGCTCTTGGAGAGATTCACGATCTTACGGACGGGCTTGAATCCTGTCAAAGTGATGTCGACGACATAGTTCCCGGGGGCGAGCATGATGTCTACGGGCGATGTTTTGTCCAAGACTCGCTGGTTAACGATGACCTGAGCACCTTTAGGTTTGGTGTGGATAGTGATGGCACCCATTCCCGCCGCGTTTTCTGCGGCGTGGCCAAATAACTTGTTCAATTTTCCTACGGTGCGCATATCTTCAGTGCTGCCCAAAGCTCTGAGCGCCGGCGCAAACCGGAAATTTTGAGCGGGAGCAAGGTCAGCTGTGACAGTCTCGTCGAGATAGCCCTGCATGCGCAGAACAATGGTGTGACTGCCTTTTTCCACGGCGAATTGAGCCGGAGTCACACGTCCCGTTGGCTTGCCATCGAGCGTTACTGAGGCGCCCGGAGGAGTGCTAGTGACGGTCACCGAAGCGCTGATTGCAGACAAGTGAAGCAGAATGGATGACTTACTTCCGGCGACGACGTCAAGCGATCGTATGTCAGACGAGTAGCCAACTTTGCTCGCAGAAATAATGTGCTTGCCAGGGCCTAAATCCGAAAGATTGAATGGTGTAACCCACGAGGGATCACCTTTTCCGTCAACTTGAAACAACGCACCTTCGGGATTGGAGTCGATTAACGCCTCGCCTGACACGACGATGGTAGATGCGGCCGCACGGCGGTTGTTTTTCGGGCTTCGCCTCTCAACCGGGCGAACAGTAAGCTGCTGGGCTTGAGGCTCGCCAGTGGCTTGGGTTGAATTTGGTGTTTCGATTACCTGCACTGACTGAGGCGGAGGGGCCGGTGCCGCTGGTGTCGCCGGTATTGAAGCCGGCGCCTTAGTGGGTCGCGGTGTCGCCGTCGAATTGTCGTCTTCTGACCGGACGTGAAAAAAGACGGCAACGGCTACAACTAGAATGATCGCGACCGCACCTAGAATCGAATACATGATCAGCCGGGGCGGTACGGTTGAAATTTCCCGAATCGCTTTTCCCGCAACTTCTCGAGGCTGAACTCTCGGCTTTTCTGCTTTCTTCGGATAAATTTGCACGATCGCGGCCGAAGGCTCGATAGGTTCCGGGACTGAGGGCGTGTAAACAATTTCCTTGAGCGG
>PLBX01000553.1:0-9232 GCA_003135495.1 Acidobacteriaceae bacterium
GTTCCAGAGGAGTTGGCGCCTTGAGCTGTGGTGGAGGGAGCCTCTGTTTTGTCTTGAACGTCACTCTTCTTTTTTTGACTAGCATCTTGCGTTGCCTGGTGGTTTGCAGGCTGGTCCGCCGGAGGGGTCGCTGATTGAGCGTTCGAATCCTGTAGGTCGCTCGCGGATAAGCTTCGCGAAAAGCAAATGGGCGCGATGGCGATCAGCAACGAAGCGAGCAGGCAGGCGTTATGAAACGATTGATTCTCAAGAAATGACTCCCTGTCGATCGAATTTGCGCTTTCGGAAGCTTGCGATCGTCAGCGAGCGTTCTAAGGTCATGTACTCCTTCATGAGACTGCTGCCTTGCGGAATCACTGGCGACAACACGAACGCAGCGAGCGCGCGCAACTACGGATGGCGATGAAGCACGTGGGTGGCGATATCAGGCCAGAACTCACGGAAGACATTGGTGAGCGCGTCCCGGCCCAGGGCATATGCGTACTTCTGGGAGAGCGCACTCGCGGTCCGCGTCCCGCTTGGGTAATAAGCTAAGGAAATACCCTGTGCTATGCCGCGACCGAAGATCTCAGACGCGTTAAAGGTCTCGTTTCCGTGATAATTGGGTGTGATAAGAATGCGAGACGCCGCATATATGCCGCGCTTCCAAACACCACCCTGGCCTTTGGCGAAATAGCGCTCGTCCTGATGAAGAATAGTGGGCAAAGCAAAGATGACGAGGTAATTGCCATCGGTCTTGTCGAGAAAGCCGCGCCAGTAATATTCGCCGAAGCCTTTTACCCCCTTGCCTAATTGCGGGTGAGCGTCGGTTGCCTCGGCCAGAAGCGATGTAATGCCGACGAAAATGTAGGACGAATAGTCAAAGCTATTCAAGGTAGCAATTTTCAACGCCTGCCTGGGGGTTGGCGGGGGCGGAATTGCCCCGGCGCTCACAGCGCGGTAGTTGGGCATGATGCCGAGAATTCTCTTGGGCTGCTCCTGCCCAGCGATAGGGCCTTTCACGGGCGCGGCAGTACTTGCCGGTGGAGGCGCGGTCTTGGCATCGGATTGCCGTCCGTCGCCAGGAGAACTGGGACTGGAGGCCTCGGGCTGGTCCGGGGAAGAACTCTGCTGGGGAGTAGGGGCGTCGGGCAAGGCAGGGTCACTTGAGTACGAGGCAACGGTTAGTGAAGAGTTTCTCTGCTCGGGGTCGGGAATGCAATTTAAATCAGAGCTTTGGGACTGCGCTATGTTCTGTGCGGTGCATAAAGCAGCCGTCAGGAATAAATATAGGAATGCGAGATGCGTTCGTTTCAAAAGCGCTTCAACTCCCTGTCTCGATGGTTACTTTCCGGTTTTCGGAGTCAGTAGGTTCTTACTTCGATGCTGCGCTCGGTCTCCGCGATTCGCACCAAGATAATTTGGAGATTTTGATCGCGCTGCAAACGCGGAAACTTCTCTCCCCACTCTATCAGTAGGATGCAGTTCGGAGCGATCAAATCGTCAAGCGCGAGGGTATCGAGTTCGCGCTGGGTATCGATTCGGTAAAGGTCGATGTGATAGAGGGTGGTTTGCGGTCCGCGATATTCGTGGATGAGGGTGAAAGTGGGGCTGGTGACGTCGTCGGCACGAGCGGCTCCGAAGCCTTCCGCGATTCCTTTTACGAGAGTCGTTTTGCCGGCGCCGAGGTCGCCGCGCAGGAGAACGATGAGCGGGGGAGAAAGTTCGGCGGCAAGTTTGCGCCCAAAGGCGATGGTCTCCTCTGCGGAGTGGGTGATGGTTTTGGTTGTCACTTTGGTCGTCACTATAGTGGCTGGTATCTGAGTGCTTGGTATCTGAGTGTTTCGTATCACGACATCGATGTAGCGATACGATGAGCCGCGAAAAGCAGAAAGCTCGTTTTCCGCGCTGACGGTCAGCACTCGGTATTCAACCCTCAGTATATCGATTGTGGCGGGCTAGAAGCCGGGCGGGGTTTGGAGTTCCTGAGAAACCGGGTCCAGGAAACTGCGATCCAGGGCGCAATCGAGCGCCATGCGCAATTTGCGGTGATCATCGTCGTCGAGAGCGATGAAACGGAAGGGTTGCATGCAGGCGCTTTGGTACTTGCGGGCTGGCTGCAACATTTCGGCCATGCCGCGGATAGCGCCGGAGCGAGTGTGGAATGCGATTTCCACGAAATCCCCGGCGGAAAGTTCATGCGTCAACTGCAGCAAACCGCCGGTGATGGATATGAACTGGAGTTTCGCCCGCGCCTTGTGGCCACCTTCGGCCATTACCGCGGCTGCGACTGAGCCATTAAGACGAACTCGGGGCGAGCGCTGCTGGGCATTACTCAGAGGGAAGTGGGTCATAGAATCAGCCTGAACTATGCCATGGGCGGGTCGTTCAGGGCAGATTACGAAAGCGCCTGACCGCGAGCGTATGCTTATGGATATGATCGGGTTAGAGACGATCGCAATTGATACGATCGGGCTGGATGCGATCGAATCGGGTGTCGGCCGCCGGGTCAATTTTGCGATAATAACGGCGGTAACTTTTCCTCCCTCGGTACGGCAGAGTACCTTTGTGCAGTAGGACACTGATAAGACACAATTTGCGTTTGCGGCATGACGAGGCATTCAAGAATATGCGACTAGGCAGAGGGTGGGGATTCCGGTGTTCAATGGCCGGAGTTTGCTTGCTGGCGGCGATGGTTACAGGTTGCTCGCGAGATCCAAATGTGCGTAAACAAAAGTATCTGGAAAGCGGACAGCGGTATTACGACAAGGGCCGTTATCGCGAGGCCGAAATTCAGTTCGAAAATGCGATCCAAATTGACGATCGGTTTACCGACGCTCACTACAAGATGGCATTGACGGAAATGAAGCTGCAGCAGTGGGCGAGGGCATACCAGGAGTTGTCGACGACAATCCAATTGCAGCCCGATCAATATGCCGCGCATCTGGATTTAGCGAACCTGCTGATTCTGGGCCATCGATTCAGTGAAGCGAAGGAGCATCTGGATCTGGTTGCTCCAAAGGAACCAAGCAATCCGGAAGTATTCATTGCGCGGTCGAACTATTACGCTGGCACAGGTAACCTGCCGGCGGCCATGGCGGACCTGCAGAAGGCGCTGCAACTGGATCCAAGCCGTTCTGATACTTACCTGGAATTGGCTTTTGTGCAGATGCGGGGAGAACAGTTTGATGCGGCGGAAGCGAGTTTCAAGAAAGCCGCCGAACTGAGCCAGAAGTCTACGAATGCCTTGTTATCGATGGGAAATTTCTACCAGTCGCGGGGACGCTATCCTGAGGCGGAGCAATGGTTCAAGCGAGCGATGCAAGTGGCGTCAGACGATCCCAATCCGAGGCTTGCTCTAGCGACTTTGTACATTATCGAAAATAAGCCGGGGCAGGCGGAGGAGTTCCTGCGGCAATCGAAGAAAGATTTTCCGAACGATCCTGTGGGTTATCGGATGCTGGGGGATTTTTATTTTGCCAATAATCAGCTCGATAAAGCCACGGCAGAGTACGCAGTGTTGTTCCAGGAACATCCCAAGGACATGGTGGTTAAGAAGAATTACGTTCAGCTTCTAATTCTGAAAGATCGGATGGAAGATGCGCGCAAGCTGAATGATGAGGTACTGAAGTCGAAGCCGGACGACGAGGACGCGCAAGTTTATAGAGGGGAGATCGAGATCCACAGCGGCAAGCCAAACGATGCCACGAATACGCTGCAGGCCGTGTTGAAGAATGATCCAGATAATGCGGTGGCGCATTACCAGCTGGGATTGGCGTTCGACCAGTTGGGCAACATGAATCGCGCGGAGTCGGAATGGCATGATGCGGCTCGACTGCGTCCGGAAATGGTGGAAGCGCATCGGGCTTTGGCGGAAGTTGCTATCCATCGAAACGACGCCAGCGGACTTGCGCAGGAGGCAGATCAAATCATTTCCCTGCAACCGGGGGCTCCCGACGGATACTTGATGCGGGCGGTGGCGGACATCGATCGTAAGCAATACGCATCGGCTGATGAATTTATAAAGAAGTCTTTGGAGAAACAGCCCGTCAACCCGATCGCGTATGTGCAATTGGGGAATTTGCGAGTAGCGGAAAATCAACTTGCCGAAGCGCAGAAGGCCTATCAGCAAGGGCTGGATCAGGATCCGAATTCGGTTGATGCGTTGGGCGGTGTGCTCAATGTGGATCTGATCCAGAAGCAACCTGACCGGGCGATCGCTGTTCTTAAGACGCAACTCGAGCGATATCCAAAGAATGCCGCGTTTCACATTATGCTGGGGCAGCTTTTGGCGGAGCAGAAAAAAGACCTGGCTGGTGGGGAGGCGGAGTTTAAGGAAGCCTCTACTCTGGATCCGAAGAATAGTGCGGCGCTGGTCAAGCTGGGCCTGGTGCAGAGCGAGCGCGGGGCAATGGATCAAGCGCTGCAAACTTATCTCGCTGGATCGAAGATGAATCCGAAAGAGATTATGTTCCCGCTGTTGGCTGGCGGTATTTATGAGAACAGAGAAGATTGGGACAACGCGAAACAACAGTATCAGAAAGCGCTTGCGATTCAGCCGGAGAACCCCTTAGCGTCCAACAATATGGCGTATGTGATGTTGCAGCAGGGGGGCAATCTGGACGTAGCTTTTGCAATGGCGCAGACGGCGCGGCGGCAACTTCCGGATAATCCGAACTCGGCTGACACGATGGGCTGGGCTTTTTATCACAAGCAGGTGTATACGTCGGCGATCACACTCTTTAAAGAAGCGGTGAAAAAAGAGCCCGATAATGCGCTATTTAATTACCACCTTGGGCTGGCGTATGCGAAGAGCGGGCAGGCAGGATTGGCGCGGCAGCAACTGGAACGTGTGGTAAAGATTAAACCGAATTTTCCGAAGGTTGAGGAGTTGCGGAGGGCGGTGGCTGAGGCTAAGGGGTAGAGAGTTGGGCATATTGCGGAGACGGGGCAAGCCCCGTCTCTACAGGGGCATTCTTCCTGCACCGCGTTCTTTCTACACGGGGAGTTCTTCTTGCATCCAGCCGCTGGTCGATTCGGGCTTTGGTTGGGCGGAGAGATCTAGAATCAACTTTTCCAGCACCAATCGCTTGCCTACGGGATTTGAGCGCAGCGCTAAATCAGCTTTCGCGATGAGGCGGATGGCGCGGGTCAATTCACGTTTGGATTTGTAGCGGCGTGCCTGGCGGATGATATCGTCGGCGGCGAATGGGGGCACGCGAAAGCCCTGCCACAACGCGGCCCAGAGCATGCGCTGGTCGCGCACGTTGCGCTCCAGGATGACGAGCATCTGACGAAAAGTTTTGGCCAGCATGTAGAGATGGCCGATGGCTGCGTCTTCGCCCTCCCCGGTTGAAAGCAGGCAGTCGAGGACTTCGAGGGCGCGAGCTGGCGCTTTAGCGGAGATGGCGTCGGTGAGCTCGTAGAGCGAGCGCTGTTTGGCGGCGAGGACCATGGTTTCGACATCGCCGAGAGTTATTTTTTTCTTTTCGCCGACGTAAAGAATGAGCTTTTCCAGTTCATTCGAAACCATCATCATGTCGCCACCGAGAGCGTCGACTAATTCGCGGGCGCCGTCGGGATCGATTTTTACGTCGCGGGTGGCGCAATATTCGCCGATCCAGCGGACGGCTTCGCCCTCTTGCACGCGACAGAGTTCGACGATGCCACAGAAGGAGCCGAGGTCTTCGCGGATTTTCTGATAGCGATCTTTGTCGGTCATCTCCATCTTGCGGGCATCGGCGGGGATGCTGATGTGATCGGCGACAAAAACTACCAGCGCGTCGGGATTGGGATTCTTGCAATAGGCTTCGATGGCAGAGATTTTTTCTTCGTTGGAACCGCGTCCAAATAGAGTTTTGACGCCGCGCACAAAGAAGACTTGAAATGGGGCCATCAGCGAGGGAGTCTGAGCACGATCCAGAACTTCATTCAGCGAAGTTTCGGCGAGATCGAATTCGAATAGTCCGAAGTCGCGCGTGTCGGGCGCGACTAAATGCTCGAGAACGGCGTCGCGGCAGCGCTTGCGAAAGAAGGCTTCATCGCCGACGAGAACGTAGGCGGGTTTAAGCTGGCGCGTTTCAAGCTCGGTTAGAAAGCGGTCGGCTTGAGAGAAGGCGCGCATTAGTAAGCCTCCAGAATATTCGCCACCAAGGTACGCGCGAAATCGCGGGAGATGCGATCCATGGCGGGTGAATCTTCCTGAAAAAAACTATTGAGGTCGCGTGAGAGTTCGTATTGATCGTGAAATATATAGTTCGGATTCTGAAAAAGTATCTTGCCTTTGCGATCGGTCAACGTGACCTGGACGTTCACCGTGATCATGGCGCTGGCGGCGCGGCCAGTGTTCGAGTCGTAAGCCAGCGGATTGGAAGACGCGTTTAAGACGGTCGCATTCAACGTGGCGTCGGCGTCGGCACTCGATTCGTGAATGACATGATACTGCGTGCGAGCGTCGAATTCGCGGACGACCGCATCGGTCAATTGCTGCTCGACACGAAACGTGGGACTGCGGCTGACAAAGCCCGGAATCGCGATGGTCTTAACGTTGCGGGGAATTTCGGACGCGGAATTTCCGGCGGTGTGATAGCCGCAACTTGAGACGGACAAGGCCAGTGAGAGCGCCATTGCACCGGCGAAAACATTTTTCGCGTAACGCCTCATTGAATCTGGCCCTTGGGTCGAGATGCCGTCATGGTCTCAGCGCATTCAACGGCAGTTAAAGCGGCAATGCGAAGGTTGTCAGTAGTGGCCCAGAGCCATACGCCATTTTTGCGATTGGCATCGGCGGTGACCGAAAGGAGAATGTCTCCCTGGCCCGCTGCGCTCACATTTGTCGGCGCATCTTCCGGATCGCCGCTTAACACCACATGGTCGCCAGCAAGAGCCCGCGAGAAATCTCCGAGCAGGACGGGCTTGTCGAATTCCAGGTAAACGGAAAACCCGTGGCCATGGAAAACGGGGGCCTGCAGAACTTGCAGCACGAGCTCAAGTACTCCGTGGGCAATGAGCCGGTAATGATGCTGGATTCGCTGCGCGACATTTTGTAGGGACAGTTTGGAACTTGCGCCGTATCGAGGCACCATGTTGAAAGCGACCTGGATATCGTAGACAGCTTTCGGCAATTCCTGAAAGGAAAGCAGATTCACGGTCTGCTCGTGGAGTTCGTCCATACCCTTTTGGCCGCTTTCTGACGCTGGTTCAAAGACGTTGGCTACCATGCGTTGTATTTGTCCAAACTTCTCAGCGCGCAGAGCGAGCAGTGCGAGAACAGTAGCGGCCGGGTGGGCTACAACTACCGGGCCCGGCTGCAACTCCGGGGCAATAGGTTGGGCGGTCTGGCGCTCGATCCAGGGGGAGCGGATGGAGGCTCCTTCTTCATTTTCGAGGGCGTAGGTGAGATCGATAATGGTGTCGCCGAGATCGCGCGCGACTTTCCAGTTACTGCGCGTGGAACGGGCATCGGCGGCGAAGAAGGCGAAGTCGACGCGCTCGAACTGTTCGGAGCGGATACTTTGAATAAAATTGATTTCATCGCCGACGGCTTCGAGGCGACCGAGCGATTCATCGTCGTCGAGCAGGCGAATATCAGCCGCCGGAAAATTCCGGTCGCGAACGACCTCGGCTATTTCTTTACCGGCTAGCGATGCCGCTCCGACAATGGCCACCCGATAGAGGTTGGTTCCGCGCAAATCGATCTGGGAGGTGGCGGTCCGGGATGCTGGCGCTTTGGAAATTGGGGTCATGGAGTTTGAGATGCTTCACGATAGGCCGGAGGTGCAGGCGGACGCTTGCGGTGAAAGATCCACTGCAGGCGCCATAGAACGCCAGAGGCCATATATAGAATCGCGATGGCAAAAAGCGCCGGGCGCGAAAAGAACCAGATCGACGCGCCGATCACGCCGAATATCACGATGAGGCGGAAGGGATGGCGGGAACGAAAATCAATATCTTTGAAGCTGTAAAAACGCCACGTGCTCACCATCAGGTAACCGACCACGATCACCATCAGCATCCAACTCAAGGATGTGATCCAGGAGGTGACGGGCTCGCCACCGGCGAAATGTACGACCGCAGCGATCACTCCTGCACCGGCGGGGATAGGCATACCGACGAAATATTTTTTGCCGGGGCGGCCGGGGTTCGAAGGCTGGGGATTTTTCGCAATGTTAAAGCGCGCGAGGCGGCTTGCTCCTGCAATCAGAAAAGCGAAACAGGCGATGGATCCCAGTTGAATAATCTTGAGATGGAGGTCGGCACTGATAAACGCCGTGGGGAGCAAGTGAAACCCCCACATCCAGGCAAGTAGAGCGGGGGCTACGCCGAAGGTGATGACGTCGGCGAGCGAGTCGAGTTCCCTGCCAAAATCGCTGGCCGTGTTGGTCATGCGGGCGATGCGTCCGTCGAGGCCATCGAATAAAACGGCGAAGCCGATGGCCTTGGCGGCGAAGTCCATATGCCAGGCATCCGTCGGGCTGCCGTGAACGGTCTGAAGGATGGCGTAGAAGCCGGCGGCAATATTCGCGGTTGTGAATAGCGAAGGAAGAATGTAGATGCCCTTACGCATTTTCCCGCGGGGGCGGTCTGATTCGCGGCGCCTTGGCGTTAGCTCGTCCATAGTTGTGAACCTCTGGAGTTAGTGAGCCTCCCGCTCTATCTTTTCCCGGCTGTTTGAGCTTTCATGAACTAGCGGCGCGACGGGCTCCTGGATCGGCAGAAGAGCAAGAACCGATTGTCCGCCCTTGACGCGCTCTCCCAGCTTTACGTGAATCACAGCATCGCGATCGAACAAGACATCCACGCGAGAACCGAACTTGATGAGGCCTACGCGTTGGCCGCGAGCCACTTGGTCTCCTTCTTTGAAATTGAAAACTATGCGGCGCGCGATAAGACCGGCGATCTGTTTAAAGATTACGGTGCGTCCATCGCCCTCGACGGTGACGATGTTCTGCTCATTTTCTTCCGCGGAATTAGCACCCATGGCGTTCAGAAATTTTCCCTTTTGATAATGCACGTCGCGAATCACGCCGGCAATGGGCGAACGATTTACGTGCACATCGAAGACGCTGAGAAAAATGCTGATCCGCTGGAGGGTTTTTTCTTTCACGGTTACCGGCGAAATGTCGGTTATTTTTCCGTCGCCCGGGGAAACCACAGCTCCAGGGAGCGTGGTGATGAAGCGCTCGGGATCGCGGAAGAACCACAGGAAAAAGGCGGCCAATAGCAACAGGGGCAGGGCGAATGGCCAGTGCGT
>PLBX01000553.1:9335-14047 GCA_003135495.1 Acidobacteriaceae bacterium
TTAGGCCGGGCGAGGACGCCCGGCTCTCCATTGCGTTAACGCGGGACAGGGTTGGCCTGTCGCAGTTCATTAATTCTTAATTGTCGCCGTCTTGCGTCCGCGCGGCCAGCGCGCACATGCAAGACTGAGGCTTCAGTCGCGCGACTTACGCAGAATGGCCTTGGATCTGATGCTCGATACTTTGCATCTGGTCTTTGAGGCGCAGCTTAAGTTTCTTGAGCCGAACTTCTTCAAGTTTTTCGTCGTCGGTGAGGTACCGCTTTTGGGTGAGGGATTCCAGTCTTTGGGAGTATTGCGAGTGCTCCTGCACCAGTCTCTGGAATTGATCATGACCGGTGAGGAGGGGCTCTCTTGGAGTCAGCATCCTGCCAGACCTCCTATTGTTTTGTTAACTGCACAGACAAAAAGTAGCACAGGGAGGGTTAAGGCTTCAATCGGATTTCGGCTGTATATTTTTGCGGCAGGCCGGAAAGTGGCCTTGCGCGACTTTGCACCGTAAATGGTGCAGGTAGATGCGGCTTTTGCGGGGGTCTTGCTCGGCAATCTGCTGTTTCGGGGTGCGCAAGATCGTTTACCAGTAAGGGCACTAAGGGACACGAAGGAAGGCGTGGTTCGGTTCGGCTTTTATCTTTTGCTCTTTTTATCTTCTATAGTTGCATGGCGTACAGAATGGCGGGCTCTTCGGGATTGCGATAGTAGGCGGGGCGAGTTCCCTTTTGTTGAAAATTGAGTTTTTCGTACAGAGAACGGGCAGCCAGGTTCGATTCACGGACTTCCAGGCGAATGACTGATGCGCTTACAGCATGGGCTCGCCTGATAACTTCGCCTATCAGATTAGTGGCGATGCCCTGTCGCAAAGATTCAGGAGCGACAACGACATTCTCAATCTCCCACTCTCCGGCGACTTCTTGGGCGGTAATGAATCCGCACAGGATTTTTGCTTGTTCGGCAACTAGAACAATTCCGCTCGCGATTAATTTGTTGTATTGATCAGCCGTCCAATGCGATGCGGATGGCGCGCGCTGCTCTATAGCACGAATGGCCGGCACGTCGTTCAATGCGGCCGCGCGGATGGTAAGGGGCATTGGAATCTCCGAGGCCGCGGCGTTCACCGTGGCGGTTTCGAAAATATTTCGGCATCGGAATGGCCGAGGTAATTTGCTTGCAGCGCTTCTGGAAGTACGGTGTCGCCACGCTGCAGGCGCTCCCATCCCATTTGGGCGATCACTCCGGTATTGGGATAGTCAATCAGTTCTACGTGAATTTCGTCATCGCGAAGCGCGGCGGCCAATGTTGAGTCGGGCGTGACTATCGTCTTGCTGGAATTGGCGGCTTGAGCTTCGGCTAGAAACTTTTCGCGGGTCATCAGGCGCTCGCTGTGCATGCGAACCATCGATGCGTTCCGCGGGTCGATTTCGAAATCGCCTACGTAGATTTCGCGGCGGCCCGCATCGAGAATGGCGAGCAGCCGGCCATGTGATGAGCTGTTCCGTGCGACTGCTTCCAACAAGGAAAGCGCTGCAATGGGCTGCTGCAGGACCTCCGCTAGAGCCTTGATTGCGGCCAAGCCGACGCGCAGTCCGGTGAATGATCCGGGGCCGGAGACAACGGCAAACCCTCGCAGGTCGTTTTTGTTGTGTCCGTGCTTCTCCAGCAGGGTTGCAATTTGTGGCACGAGTTGAGCAGAGAAGGCGCCGCCGTCCAGGGACATAACTTCGAGAACGTCGACTCGGCTCTGGCCTGTCGACACTTCGACTAGCGCGATGCCACCATTCTTGCCGGACGTGTCGATTGCTAGCAGTAGCATAGATTTAGTCAAATGCTAAACACAAAAGCTAACCACAGAGGACACTGGGGTTTCACAGAGGGCACAGGGGAAATCAAGGGCGGTTCTCATGTGAGCTCTCTACTAATTCCAATAGGACACCAGCGGTGCTTTGGGGATGCACGAAGACATAGCGATGGCCGCCGGCGCCGATTTTGATTTCGTTGGACACGAGGCGTACTCCATCGGTTTTTAATTTTGCAACGGTTGCGGCGAGGTCGGGGACGCGCATGCAGATGTGGTGCAGGCCTTCGCCGCGCTTGGCGATGAACTTCGCTATGGTCGAGTCTTCTGAGGTTGATTCCAGTAATTCCACGCGGCTCTCGCCTATGGGGATCATGACCAGCCGGACTTTTTCCTGCTCCACGGTTTCTTCGGGGGAGACGTTGAGGCCGAGTTTTTCGTAGATGGATTTGGCTGCGGTCAGCGATTTTACTGCTATGCCGAGATGGTCAATCTGAAACATTCTGCATCTCCTGAACTGCATATACCCAAGAAGCAATGCGTAGGTCCCGACGCATTCGTCCGGCCGGCTTAGCATCGCCAGCCATTGTCGCAACTCCGTTGCGCCGGGCGGACGAATGCTCCGCCGCTACGTGGTTCGTACTACTCCCTTCATGATTTCATCTACCAGTGAATACGGGTCGCGTTTGTGTTCGGCTATTTCGGCGGCGTAGCGTTTGAGGCTGCCGGCATCCATTTGCTGGCGGGCTTTTTCTAGCATGGCATCGCGCAGCATTTCTACGAGCCGATCTTGCCAATTCTCTACATTTTTTTTGAAGGCCAAATTTTCTTTTTTAAGATACGCCTCGTAGTTTGCGATTGCTTCCGCCAATTCTTTGGTGCCGACGCCATCGCTGGCTACGGTTTTCACGATGGGAGGCGTCCAGCGATCGGTACGGGCGGCTAAGGATTGCATGGCGCGAATCTCGCGTTCGACGCGTTCGGCCCCTTCACGGTCGCTCTTGTTGATGACGAAGATGTCGGCGATTTCCATGATTCCGGCTTTGATGGTTTGGACATCGTCGCCCATGCCGGGGACGAGAATCACGATGGTGACGTCGGCGAGTCGTACGATATCGATTTCGTCCTGGCCGACGCCGACCGTTTCAATCATCACGATGTCGCGGCCGGATGCATCGAGCACAGTGGCGGCATCGGCCGTAGCGCGCGCCAGTCCGCCCAGCGACCCGCGAGTAGCCATGCTGCGAATATAGATTCCAGGATCGCTGTAGTGATCCTGCATGCGGATGCGGTCGCCTAGAATTGCTCCTCCGGTGTAGGGGCTGGTGGGATCGACGGCGATGATGCCTACGGTTTGATTTTGTTTGCGGTAGAGTTTCGCCAGCTGATCGACGAGTGTGCTCTTGCCGGCTCCGGGCGCTCCGGTCAGGCCGAGGACACGGGCTCTGCCGGTATGGGGGAAGAGGGATTTGAGGAGATCGGACCAGCCTTCGGCGCGATTCTCGACTGCGGAGATGGCGCGGGCGAGGGCGCGGGGGTCGCCGGAGCGGATGCGGTCGACGAGAGATGTGCCGGGGTTATTCAAACAGGATAGTGTAGCAACCTGCGGCCCGGTGCGTTTGCTGGGGTTGATCGCCGCGGTGTAATCGCTTGGGGGACCCCATGCGTGCTGCATTGACTTGTCGTGGGAATTCCCTGCGGCAGAGGGCGTGCGGAGAGGGTGTAGGGGGCCTTCGACTCCGCATGATCTTCACTTCGTGAAGATCATGCTGCGCTCAGGATGACAGTGATTTTTGCTCGAAGATTTGAATAAACTTTCTTAGTCTTTAAGCAACTGGCGGGCGATTACTAGGCGCTGGATTTCGCTGGTGCCTTCGCCTATGGTGCAGAGTTTTACGTCGCGGTAAAACTTTTCGGCGGGATAATCTTTGATGAAGCCGTAGCCGCCGTGAATCTGAACGCCTTCATTGGCGCACCTTACGGCTACTTCGCTGGCGTAGAGTTTCGCCATGGAAGATTCTTGCGTGGTCTTCATTCCGGCGTCTTTCATGGACGCGGCGCGCAGGGTTAACAGTTTGGCGGCTTCGATTTCGGTNNAGGGCGGCGATGGAGATGCGTCCGCCATCGAGGATGCGCATGGCGTCCCGGAAGCCGTTGCCTTCGCCTCCGAGCAGATTTTCTGCGGGGATGAAGCAGTCTTCGAAGATTAGTTCGGCGGTATCGCTGGCACGCAGGCCGAGTTTGTTTTCTTTTTTCCCGGGGCGAAAGCCTTTCGTATTTTTTTCTACGACGAATGCCGAGAGGCCGTGGGTGCGGGCGGTGCGATCGGTGACGGCCAGCGCAACAACTACGTCGGCGTAGTGGCCGTTGGTGATGAAAGTTTTGGAGCCGTTGAGAACCCATCCACCTTTGGCGCGGGTTGCGGTCATGCGGGCGCTTCCGGCGTCGGAACCGGCGGAAGGCTCGGTGAGTCCCCACGCGCCTATAAATTCTCCGGTGGCTAGTTTGGAGACATACTTCTTTTTCTGCGCTTCGTTTCCGGCCAGATAAATGTGGTTCGAACAGAGAGAGGTGTGGGCGGCAACGATGATGCCGACGGAGCCATCGACGCGGGAGAGTTCGGCGACGGCGGTGACGTATTCGACGTAGCCCATGCCGGCGCCGCCGTATTCGGACGGGAAGATGATGCCTAGCAGGCCAAGCTTGCCGAGTTCTTTGATGGTCGCGAATGGGAATTCGCTGGCTTCGTCCCACTTCATGACGTTCGGTGCGATCTCGCGTTCAGCGAACTCGCGAACTGTTTTCTTCAGGTGCAATTGCTCTTCGTTTAGCTGGAAGTCCAAAGTGTCTCCGTGTTCCGGTTGCGCTTAAAACTGTGGCTCCTAATTTTGGGCCCCGCTAACTGCAGATCCCTCGCTTCGCT
>PLBX01000514.1:0-1387 GCA_003135495.1 Acidobacteriaceae bacterium
AAATATCCGAGACGCTCGAACTGGTAGCGGCCTTCAACGGGCGCGTTTGCCAGCGATGGTTCGAGCTTGGCCTGTGCGATCACTTCCAGAGAGTTTGGATTCAAATTCGCAGTAAACTCCTGACCCTCCGCGACCTGATTCGGGTCTTCCACGGTAAAAAGCTTGTCGTAGATGCGCACTTCGGCGTCGATGGCGTGCGCTGCTGAAACCCAATGGATGGTGGATTTCACTTTTCGCCCATCTGGGGAGTTGCCTCCTCGGGTGGCGGGGTCGTAGGTGCAATNNTGGATGGTCGCCTTCACCTTGCGCCCGTCCGGCGCGTTGCCGCCGTAGGTGGCGGGGTCGTAGGTGCAATGCACCTCTATCACTTCGCCCTTGTCATTTTTCACTACGTGCTTCGCAGTAATGAAGTATCCGTAGCGCAGGCGTACTTCGCGTCCAGGCGAAAGGCGGTAATACTGTTTGGGCGGATCTTCGCGGAAATCGTCCTGCTCAATGTAGAGAACTTTGGAAAACGGAACTTTACGCTTGCCTGCGCTTTCGTCCTCGGGATTATTCACCGCATCGACTTCTTCGACTTGACCTTCCGGATAGTTATCGATGACAACCTTCAACGGCCGCAAGACTGCCATTACGCGCGGGGCGCGCTTGTTCAAGTCTTCGCGAACGAAGTGCTCGAGCATGGCCAATTCGAGCGTTCCATTCGTCTTTGAAATTCCGATGGCGTTGCAAAAATTGCGGATCGATTCCGGCGTATATCCGCGGCGCCTGATGCCTGAAAGCGTGGGCATGCGTGGATCGTCCCAGCCGGTGACATATTTTTCCTGCACGAGTTTGAGCAGTTTGCGTTTGCTGAGCAGCGTGTAGGTGAGATTGAGGCGATCGAACTCAATCTGCTGCGATGGGAAGATGCCGAGTTGCTGGATGAACCAGTTGTAAAGCGGGCGATGGTCTTCAAATTCGAGGGTGCAAATCGAATGCGTGACGTGTTCAAGGGAATCGGACTGGCCATGAGCGAAGTCGTACATGGGATAAATACACCACTTGCTGCCGGTGCGATGGTGATCCGCGCGCAGGATGCGATACATCACGGGATCGCGCATGTTNNGCCATGTCGATTTTGGCGCGGAGAACGCGCGAGCCATCTTGAAATTCGCCTTTGCGCATGCGCTCGAACAGGTCGAGATTTTCCTGTGCACTGCGGTTGCGATAGGGGCTTTCTTTGCCGGGCTCGGTGAGCGTTCCGCGGTATTTGCGAATTTCGTCGGCGCTCAGGTCGTCAACGTAGGCCTTGCCGTCATTGATTAGCCTGACGGCATACTCATAGAGTTGATCAAAGTAGTCGGAGGCGTAAAAGAGGCCATCCCAGTCGAAGCCCAGCCAGCGC
>PLBX01000514.1:1462-5621 GCA_003135495.1 Acidobacteriaceae bacterium
GTCTGGATGACGGCGTCGCCATATTTCTTTGTCTTTAAGTCTTCAATGACGGTGTCGCGAATGAAGTTCGAGGGACGCGGCTCTGCGGGCGAGCTCATGGCAGGTTCAATAGTAGATGAATTCGCTGTGCTCATACTGTGAGTATTTTATAGGAGAAGCTGATTGCGAAGGCTTCATCCCATAGGTTGAGATCAGTTTGAGATCGACCTAACAAGCTTCGGATAGAGGGAGAGAGAGAGAGATCATAACCACAAAGGGCACGAAGGTTCACTAAGGAAAGGCTTCAGGGCTGGATGCTTTATGCGCGTGCGCGGCCGACGGTAAGGAACGCATGATAATCTGCGTTGGGGGGCGCGTGCTGAAACGCTAACGCGCTCTAGTTCTCCTATGGCAAACTGCGTTCAATGCGGCCGGCAGCTTCCGGGCTTTTCTTTTGGGAAGAAGCTTTGCCGGTGGTGCGTGCAGCATGAAGCTGCGCAACGTGGTGAAGATTCGCCTTACCAGCGCGTTGAATCGGCGCCTTGGACGCGTCGGCAATCGAGCTCGATGGCCGTAACACAAGCGATCTTTGGCATCAACGTCGCGGTTTTTGTTGTGATGCTCTTGTCGGGCGTTTCCATGCTCGGCAATCCTTCGGGTCAGGACCTGGTACGTTGGGGAGCTAATTTTGGGCCGCTCACGGTTGGAGGGGAGTGGTGGCGATTACTCACTTGCGTATTTATTCACGGTGGCTTGCTCCACATCGCCTTCAATATGTGGTGTCTGTGGGATCTCGGCAGACTCGCCGAATCGGTTTACGGACATTGGACATTCGCCGCTGTCTATTTTCTCTCAGGGGTCTCCGCAAGCCTTGCGAGCGTGATCTGGAATCCAGTCATCCTGAGCGTTGGCGCTTCGGGGGCAATTTTTGGAATTGCTGGGGCACTGATCGCGTCGTTTTATTTGGGCGAATTTTCCCTGCCGCGCGCCGCGATGAGCGGGATGCTGCGCAGTGTAGTGATGTTTGTCGGTTATAACCTTTTCTTTGGAGCGGTTATCGCTCGCACCGACAATGCAGCGCACATCGGCGGGCTGCTTATGGGTCTGCTGCTAGGAGCCCTTATCGCGAAGGTCGCTCCGCAGCATGACGCGGTTGGGCGGCGGATCGCAATCCTCCTCGTTGGCGCGCTGCTCGTGGCGGGTGGTGTGATGTGGCTGCAGCGCACACGCGCTTATATGCTTCACGGGCAGAATGGAATATTACTTCTGCAAACAGACGAGACCAATCAGGCGAGCGCGAAGCTGCAGAATACTGTGAGCTAACTGCTTGCCGGTGGAGTGCCGGGCGTCCCCGTCCGGCTGCGATGCTATGGACGGGCGAGGACGCCGGTCGCTCCATCGACTAGTTCAACTTCTCTATTGCTTGATCGATTCTTGCCAGAGTAGTGTCCCGACCTAAAACTTGAAGCGTTTCGAACAGCGGCGGGGCATTCTTGCGGCCGCAGACGGCCACGCGAATGGGTTGGAACATTTGACCTGCCTTCAGACCCATCTCCTGCGCTGCCGCGCGCAGGGCATGGTCCAGCGGATCGTGGCTGAATTCGGTTTGGGCCAAAACTTCTTTGGCGCGCTTTAGAACTTTGAGCGCCATGGCGGCGTCGCCTTTTTGGGGAATCAGTTCAGCGGGGTCGTAGGGCGGCAGCTTTTCTACGAAGAAAAAGTCGGCTGCGGTCAGCACGTCTCGCAATAACTTAATACGCTCGCGGATGAGCGGCGTGATGGCGTCCATCTTTTCTGAAGTCACTTGGAATCCAGTGGCTCGGACTACGGGCAGCAGTTGCGCGCTCAGTTCGCTAACGGGCAGCGCACGAATGTGTTCGGCATTTAGCCACAGGGCTTTCGGATCGAAGGTTTCGTCAGGCGTTGCGGCGGGCTCTTTGAAATTCACTACGGCATTCGCTCGATTAATTCCTTCGAGAGAAAATGCTTCGATCAGTTCATGGCGCGTCATTTTTTCCCGGTTATCTTTTGGCGACCAGCCCAGCAGACACAAAAAGTTGATGAATGCTTCCGGAAGAAATCCGGCATCGCGATACGTGGTGACGCTGACGACCGGCCCGTGACGGCGTTTAGAGAGCTTGGATCCATCGGGCGCGACGAGCAGGGGAAGATGCGCAAACTGTGGTATCTTCGCGGCGGCGCCTTCGAAAATCAGAGCGTGCTTATAAGTGTTTGAGAGATGGTCCTGGCCGCGGATGATGTGGCTGATGCGGAGGTCGATATCGTCGGCGCACGATGCGAGATGATAAGTCGGCATGCCGTCGGAGCGGAGGAGCGCGAAGTCCTCAATGTCATCCGCCAACTTGACTTGCTCGCCATAGACGGCGTCGGTGAAGCGAACCTGTTCATTGCGGCCGCGGGGCACGCGAAAACGCAGGGCGAAGGATTCTCCGGCGGCGGCTCGGCGATCGCTCTCGGCGCGCGACAACTCGCGCATACCAGGGTTGAAGAGCCAAGTCTGATTGGCGCCGGATTTTTCAGTGTCCCCGGTGTGGGCGGGGGTAAAATCGCGGTAGGCGAGATCTTTCTGAAAGATGGCGTCGGCGATTTGGCGATGCAGGGCCAAGCGCTCAGATTGCTTGTACTCTTCATCCCACCCGAGATTGAGCCACCGGAGACCGCCAAAAATAGAGTTAACGGAGGCGTCCGTGTTGCGCTCAACGTCGGTGTCATCGAGGCGCAGGACCATGGTTCCGCCATTGTGGCGGGCGTACAGCCAGTTGAAAATAAAGGTGCGAGCACTGCCCACGTGCAGAAAACCAGTGGGCGACGGCGCGAATCGGACACGAAGCATAACTTTTGAGTATAGCGGCAACGGACTTACGGCTCTAGGGCGACGGGATTCGTTGGGAGCATGAAACTCATGCGGTCTCCCGTAAGGTACGGGTTACCCCCCATTACTGAGGTAATCATGGAGCCGGAGTTCGCTGTAGCTTCGCCTCATCTCATAATAAGAAGATATTTAAGAAGGCATGTTGTCGGTAGGGCTTGTCCTCCCTGGAACCTAGGAAATGGATGTGTTGTTTCTGGAGGTTCAAGTGTGACAGGATTAGGTTGGCTTTCGAACGACTCTCGCCTACCAGCGCTCAAGTAAGCGAAGAGGCAAGGACCGCTAATTAATGAATAGCGTTGCCACAGGGTTAGTGCTTATCCCCGGAGCCGTAGCTCTGCTGGTTTTGCTCGTCTTTACTTATCTTTATGAGCAAAACCGTCAAGATTATTTTCGCTTCTGGCAATTCGCATGGGCAGCTTACACATTGCATTATGCCGTGAAGGCCCTGGAATACTTCCTGGGCTCGACCGCGCCCCTTTTTCTTTTGAGTTCGCTATTGCTCGTGGTGATGGCGATTTGCATTTGTATATCGACACGGTTAATGAGGGAGCCGTTTCAACGGAGGTGGTACGACAGCGTGCTTGCGCTTGCCGGTACTGCATTGGCATTAATTGGCTTGAAGCCACATATAGTAAGTGGCGCATTTGTTGATAAGGGCGTTCCGCTGCCGGTATATCTGCGGCTGGAAGTGTGGCTGGGTGCTGCTCTTCTTTATTGCTCCTTTCACTTTTACCGTTACGCTTTCCGCCGAAACTCAGTGGCCTTCCGAACGCTCGCATTCTCGCTGGCACTGTGGGCCGCGCTTATGTACGCGGGACAAATTCATCAACCGTTCCTCGAAATGGTGGGGCAGTTTGGCGGATTTCTAGGGCCGATTCCGCAAATGCTTCTGGCCATCGCCATGGTGATGGTGCTGTTTGAAAATGAGCGCAACGCAGTACAGGAAAATGCACTGGCGTTCTCGACCCTGGGGGTCGATCCGCGCCGGCTATTTTCCGCATCCGACCTGGTACCAAGCCTCCAAGCTTTTGTGGAACGGCTAGTGGCGCCGCTGCCTTCGCGCCGGGCGATCTTTTTTGTCTCACAGCAATGGTGCAATACTCTGCCGTCCGTGCAGAAAGGCTTTTCATCCGAGTTTCTGGAAAAGTTGCAAAAGTCGCAGACCGGCGAGTACATCGCCGAACTCGCATACAAGCGAGGCGGAGTGGTCACTTTACGCAACCTGGCGGAACTGGAGGAACCTCTGCCGGCACTTTCGGGTGGGAAGTTCGATGTCTGCCGGAAAAC
>PLBX01000407.1 GCA_003135495.1 Acidobacteriaceae bacterium
GACGCCTGCGGCCTGCTGCGCACCGCCATCCGGTCGGACGATCCCGTGCTGTTCCTGGAACACAAGCGGCTCTATCGCGAGACTTACGGACGCGCGCCTTATCCGGGCCCTGATTACATGGTGCCGTTTGGGAAGGCGAAGGTCGTGCAGGCTGGAACTGACCTCACCGTGATCACATACGGCGCGGTGGTTCCGCGGGCTCTGCAGGCGGCGCAGAAACTTGAGCGCGAGCACCACGTGAGCGTCGAGTTGATCGACCTTCGATGTTTGAATCCGTTTGATTGGGATGCGATTGCGGCGTCGGTGAAGAAAACCAATCGCGCGCTAATTGCCTATGAAGACTCGCTAAGCTGGGGATACGGCGCTGAGATCGCGGCGCGCATTGCAGATCAATTGTTCCATCACCTTGACGCTCCGGTGAAGCGGGTTGCGGCTATGGATACTTTCGTCGCGTATCAGCCGATTCTTGAGGATGCGATTCTGCCGCAGGCCAGTGATTTGTTTCGCGCGATGAAGGAACTGGCGGAGTTCTAGTTACCGCTTCTCCACGAATAGGCGGTCAGCTATTGAGAATCAGGACATTTTTTGCTCTGCTACGAAACACCTGATCGAAGGTGACTAGCCTTAAGCCGGATACCTCCGCGAACGCGAGCAGATACGAGTCGGCCCATTCCTTTGGAGCTGGAATTCGCTTTCGTGAAAATTCGCGGAATGCTCCTTCCAACCCGGCCGGTTCGTCGAGAAATGTAACGCGAGGATCATCAAGCCAGCGGTCATAAACCTGCCACGCTTCGCGCTGCGTCATCACTTCCTGACCCATAACAGCTTCCGTTGTCAGTAATCGTAGAAGACTAAGTTGCGTTATCCGGCAGAAGCATAGAAGTACCTCGTCGTCCAAGCTTGTAAACCAACGCACTGCTACAGCGTGGTGGACATGCCTGTCGGAAGTGAGGGCAATCCAGACGTTCACATCAGGGAAAAGGAATGATCTCGAAGATCTTGGCATTGTCGAGGACTACCGTACCGGGTTGTTTCGAGCGGACCAATGGAAGCTTCACTGGCCGACCGCGACGTTTGTGCCTAAGCTGCAGTTCGATTTGCACGCCACGCAAAATTAGTTCTTTTACGCTTCGACCTTCGTTGGCAGCCTTACTCTTTAGCTCCCGGTAGATCGGATCGGGAATATCAACCGTGGTCCGCATCTTTCCATTCTGCCATATTTATGGCTAAAAAGCGACTGGCTTGTTGATCAGTTTCTCGGCCCCCTTCTCGCTCCGCCTGACCTTCCGCTAAATGTGGCTGCCCAGGGACCGCCGTCGAATGCCATCAGCGCAAAGGAGATCGCCGCTAGCGCCATGGGAAATTCAAATCCGCCAGGGCCCATCATCCCGTTCTTGAAGTGAACTTTCCAGATCGCTACGCACATCTCGATGAAGAAGGCGAGGGAGAAGAAGCGCGTAAACAGGCCGAGCACGATTCCGATTCCGCCAAAGAACTCGGTGCCGGCGGAGAGATAGGCCATCCAGCGAGGAATGCCGAGTGAGCCCACCATTTCCATGTGGTGATGAAAGCCTCCCCACACCTTGTGGTAGCCGTGGGCGATCATGATCGCTCCGAGCACGAGTCGAAGAACGAGCAGGGCGAGGGGCTGGAGCCGATTAAGGGAATTCAAGGTTTGCCTCCACAGAAATACTTGAAGGGATAAGGTAACAGAGGGGGAGTTCTCGGCTTTCAGTTCCCCGAGAAATTACAAATTTTTACCATTCCGAATATGTTTTGCCGTTGCTGCCTACCTGGTTTGAGCCACTGTGGACGCCTATGATTCCGCCGGTATCGGTTTGATCGAGCGACATGATGACGTCATCCCCAGATTCGGTTTCCCAGGTATCGACGCTGCCCGTGATGTCTTCTGGAATTGCCTTCAGGTAACCGGCAGTCCTCAGCTCATCGAGAGACTGCGGGGCTTTCTGCTTGTCTTGTGTGTACTGGAAGATTAACCGATTCAGGGTTTCCAGGTTCTGGCGCAGATTGTCCTCGCGGGCACGCGCCATGCTGTGGCTGTAGATGGGCAAAGCGATTCCGAGCAGGATCAGAATAATTCCGATCACCGCCATCATCTCGATGAGCGTGAAGCCGCGATCGCGTGGTGTGGACTTTCTTTGCATGCTGTACATGCCGAGCTTAGTGCGTCCAACTGGAATAAGGACTGCCGTCGCTCGAGAGTTCATTGGAGCCGCTGTGCACGCCCGCGATGCCGATCTGAGCCGGGTCCCATGCATTCTCCGAGTCTTCCGCGTCGGTCACCCAGGTGTCGGTACGGCCGCCGATATCTTCTGGAATAAATTTGAGATATCCGGGCACAAGGTCGTCGAGCGATTGAGGCGCTTTTTTCTTGTCGAGCGAGTATTCCTGAATAACTTTATTGAGCGTGGTCAGGTTCTGATGAAGCTTGGCTTCTTTGGCGCGAACGATGCTCTGGTTGTACATGGGCAGCGCAATCGACAGCAGGATCAGGATCATGCTNNCTTACTTGCTTTGGATATCAACTTCATCTACCAGTCCTTATACTTCGTGCCATCCAAAGCAGTTTGGTCCGACTTGGTGTAAACATCGAAGATATTTTGGCCGCCCCATGAATCTGACGTGGGATCGTCCTGCATGGAACGCATGCCCCATTCCTGCTTGGTCATGGGATCGACTGGAATTTTGCGCAGGAACTTCATCTTCTTTCCGCCCACGTCGACGCCTTTAACCAGAGTGTCGAGATCGGGCGGGTATCCTTCGCTGCCCACTTTGAGTTGGAATGCACCGCGATCGGCGGCGTCTTTGTAACGATCGATGGCATCACGAATCATCCACAGGTCGTAACGCAGCTCGTGCTCGCGCTCGCGAAAGACAACATTCTTCGCGATCGGTACCGCTCCGCCCACCAGAATGACGAGGATGGCGGTCGCAACCATTAACTCGATCAGAGTAAAACCGCGCGGCGTGCGGCTGGGTCGAGTTTTTCCAAGATAAAGATAAGTTGACGGGTTCATAAGCGAGTTCTCATTTGTCAGTTCTCGGTAAGAGCAAACCTCGTTCCGCTGGGAACTGGGAACTGAGAACTTTTCACTGAATCGTGAGGGCCGCTTGCGCTCCACTCATAGCAATTGGCTGCATTGCTGGATCGCGCGCTCCGCCCCGTGTAATGGTTAAGGCAGACTGGCCCGTGCCTTTCGCCATGAATGTAAGGGTTACAACCGCGCCTTGACCGGAGACTCCTCCGGCGCCGGGCGGCCGCGTCGCGGTAACCTGCAGCGTGCCGGTCGATGGATCATCCCGGTGCACGAGAGCCACGGCTTGGCCATCCTGGGAAAGGAATCCACCATTGGAAACATTAACGAGCTGCACCTGATTTGGATCGTAGTTGAGTTGCACCGGCACCGAGTAGACGTTCTGTCCGCCGGAAAGCAGGACGTTCACGGTGAAAGTAGAACCTTTGGCCTCGCTCAACGTGGGCGGATCAAACATGAAGGTTCCAGCCCCGGCCTGATTGGGCGCGAGCTGCGCCGGAGGCACGTTCTGGGGACCCTGGGATCCGGGGATAGGCTGTGGCGGATTGCCTTGCGGGGCCGGGGAACCCGCTGGCGCGCCAGCTGGCGTGGAGGGCTTGACGCTGGTTCGTCGGAGTACCAATGCGTTGGCGGTGCCCACATCAAGCATATCGGAACCGGCATGAGAACCCTCAGGTCCGCGGATGATGTGGGGGATCAGCACGAAAACGATTTCGTTCTGCGAGTGGTCGGTATTGGTTTGCGAAAACAGGTACTTGAGGATCGGAATCTGGGCCAGCCCCGGAATGCCGGTCAATGCCCTCGTCTGCTGATCTTCCATGATGCCGCCGAGGAGGTTAACCTCGCCGTCCTTCAAGCGGATTTCGTGTTCGATCTTGCGCTGGCCGATTACGGGTTGGCTGATGCCGCCAATACTTACGTAAGAAGTCACGGCCGATACATCGAGCGACATTTTTAACGAAACTTCGCGCCCGGCGTGAACTCTGGGAGTGATGTCGATGTTGACGCCGACATCGAGATACTGGAACTGGGTGTTAACCAGAGGGTTAATGCCGACTCCTCCAATACCCGGCTGGAACGAGCCGGTGGCGACGGGAACGCGATCGCCAATCTTCAAGGTGGCTTTCTGGCCGTCCAACGCGCGAATCTGCGGGTTTTGAATGATCTTGGTGTCGGGGTCGCTCAACAAGGCTGTGGCTGTCGCCTGCGGGATCGTCACCTGAAAATCGGTCGCGTTCAGACTGGCAATTTGATTCAAGCTCAGGCCGGTGGAACCGGTCGATGAAGTCGTTGTTGTGCCGGTCGTAGTAGTAGTTGTGGGCGTGGTGGTGTTGATGTTGTTCTGCAACTGAACCGAAACGCTGGTCGGAGGATTGATGCCCAGAGTGTGCGCCTTGTCGCGGCTGACCTGCATGACGGCAACTTCAATCAACACTTCAGGCTTGGCCTTGTCGAGATCGTCGACTAACTTTTGAGCTAGCGCCATCTGGTCTGGCGTGCCACGGACCACGATCGCTCCTTGCGAGGGCAACTGCTGAATGCGGCTNNAAAGTTTTGATGACGTTTTGTTCCAGCTCTTTGCGCTTCGCAGGATTGTCTTGCGCGACAAAAATTGTATTGGGCGTCACGGGACGCCAAAAAGTCTTGGTTTCGAAGGAAATGATCTCCAACGCTTCCTGGAGGGTCACGTTGTTGAGTTCGACGTGAACCTGGCGCGCGGTGTAATCCGGGTCGAAAAGCACGTTGATGCCGGCTAGTTTGCCGACCGTCTCATAGATCACGTTCGATTTCTCGGTGACTTTGAGGGTGATGGGAACGTTCGAAATGGGAGCCAACTCGACGGGTCCCTGGGCGGAATCCAATCGCCTGCGCAAGGCAGAACTGCCCGCCGCGGCAGCTTGGGGCTGCGTTCCCTGCCCCTCTTTGATCATCTGCTCGGTGCGGCGAAGTTCCTGCTGGGCAATGAATGACGAGGGATCTATCGCCAAGGCCTTCTGGAACTCGGAGAAGGCGTCATCGAGTTTGCCGTTATCGCGCAGAATTTGGCCGCGATGGACATGGGAGGCGGCCGCATAGAAGCGGGTGCGCTCGTAGGCGGTGCGATACTTCAGATCCTTTGGCTTTAAATTGAAGGCCTGCTTGAAATAGTCGAATGCCTGCTCGTAGTTCTGGCGGGCTTCAGCGTCCGCCCCCTTGTCGTAGAGAGCCTTGGCTGAGTCGACACTTTTAGCAAGGACGGGAAACTGAACGCAGAGCAGCAAAACAACCAGCAGGGCCGGAAGGATCGGGCGTCTCATTAAGCGGTCCTCATGAAAATCTCTCTTGCTGGCGATTGGACCGGACAGGAATTATCCAATTGCCCTCCGATGTCGAAAAAAGGAGTCACAGCCGGGGGCCGTCGCCTGCAAAAAGTACCGGAAATTTGGATTATAGCATCGCATTAACTTGCGCCGAAGTGATTGCTGGGCCGATGTTTACACTCATTGGTACAGGTCCTCAGGGGCGTTTCTCAAGTGCGGTTCTCAGTTCCCAGTTCTTAGTTCTCAGTGGCAACCCTAAGGGTCCCTCAGTATCGGAGCCAGTTCTGAGAACCGAGAACTGGGACCTGAGAACTCCGACCTACCTGTGTTACTTTCTTTTCAGCATCATGGCTAAGCAGACTACCCACCAGACCCAGCCCAATCGGGAGAAGAATCCTCGCCGCCAGCCCACGGCTTCCGGAGAAAAGGACGCCTCAGTCAATAGGAACGCCAGCCACAACTACTTCTTGCTTGAAAAATTCGAGGCGGGAGTGGTTCTCACGGGTACCGAGGTGAAATCGGTCCGCAGTGGCACCTCGAACCTCAAGGATGCGTATGGGCTGATCAAGGACGGAGAACTCTGGTTGCTCAACTGCCATATTGGTCCTTATGAGCATGGCAACTTTGCGAATCATGCGGCGCTTCGCACGCGCAAACTTCTGATCCACAAAGAAGAAATCAGGAAATTGATTGGGAAGACGCAGCAGAAGGGGCTCACGCTGATTCCGACGCGCATGTATTTCAAGAATGGCAAGATTAAAGTTGAACTGGCCCTGGCGAAGGGTAAACAGCAATGGGACAAGCGCGAGACTGAGCGTCGACGGACTGCGGACAAGGAAGCCCGGGAAGCCATCTCGCGGGGGAGAAAAGCATAGGGCAAGAGCGTTAACCACAAAGGGCACTAAGGTTCACTAGGGCACTAAGGTTCACTAAGGACGGCGTTTCATGTGCATCTGATTCCTTACGCGCCAAGTTGCGCGTTTCCCCTCCTACCGTGGATACTGAAATGAATCCATCATGAAAACAAATCTTCTATCTTCTGCTCCGTCTCAACTGGAAACCGATTGCCTGGTCGTCGTAACTCTGGATCGTAGCGAAAAAGAGACAACCGGCACGGGTCGAGGCGTTAAAGGCGTCAACAATATCAACAATAAGAAAGACCGTTCGGGAAAAGATCGTGCCGGGACGGAAAAAGATAACTATACGGAGAAGCCGGAACCCTCGATCGAATGCGCCGATGCGGCTATTCGAGAGGCCGCCAAGGACCTAATCGCAAGCGGTGAAGTCACGGCGCGAATGTTTGAAACCACGCTGCTTCATCGTCCGGATGGCGTGAAGGCGAAGCGCCTGCTTCTGCTCGGAGGCGGCAAGGCCAAGAATTTTTCGGCGGCCGAGTTGCGCAAGCTGGCCGGCGCGGCGGTGCGCACTTTGAAAGGAAAAAGCATTCGCAACTTTGCCATTGCTCTGCCGGCAAGCGGCGTCGGCGGGTCGGAAGCCGTCAGTGCCATTGTAGAGGGCGCATTTGTCGGCAATTTCGACGCCGACTATTACAAGAGCGACCGCAAGGATCAAAAGATCGACTCCCTAACGATCGTCGCGGAAGGCGGCGGGCACGAGGATATCAAGCTGCTGGAAAACGCTATGCAGACCGGCCGCATCGTTGCCGAGTCGCAGAATTTCGCGCGCGATTTGATCAACGAGCCTTCCAATCGCATGACTCCGACCATACTGGCCGAACGCGCGAAACAGATGGCTGAGGAAGTGGGCTTGAAATGCGAAGACTACGGCGCCGACAAAATCCGGCAACTGAAGATGGGCGCATTCTGGGGAGTCGCCCAGGGATCGGATGAACCTCCAACCCTGATCGTGTTGCATTACGAGCCTGTGGGCGCGGCGCCGGCGGGCGCGGCGAAGGATGTGCATCTCGGCCTGGTTGGAAAAGGCGTAACGTTCGACACCGGCGGCATCTCCATCAAACCCGCCGATGGCATGGANNAAGATGAAGTACGACATGGCGGGCGCCGCCACGATGATTGGCGTGATGCGGGCGATTGCTTTGCTCAAGCCGAAAGTTAAGGTGACGGCAATCATTTTGGCGACGGAAAACATGCCCTCGGGCAAAGCTCAGAAGCCGGGAGACGTGCAGATTGCGATGTCCGGCAAGTCGATTGAAATCATTAACACCGATGCCGAAGGGCGTCTGATTCTGGCCGATGGCCTCACTTATGCGCGTCAACTGGGCTGCACCCATCTTGTGGATGCCGCTACTTTGACCGGCGCGGTGGTTGTCGCGCTCGGAATGGTGAATGCGGGCATCTTCGCCAGCACCGANNGGCGAGAAAATGTGGCGCTTGCCGCTGGACGATGAATACAAGGAGAATCTCAAGTCCAATATCGCGGATATGGTCAATGCCGGCAGCCGCTACGGCGGGGCTATTTTTGCCGCGATGTTCCTGAAAGAGTTTGCTGAAGATACTCCGTGGATTCATTTGGATATCGCCGGTACGGCATGGATGGAAGAGAACAAACCGTGGATTGCCAAAGGGCCGTCGGGGATCGCGCTGCGCAGTTTGGTGGAATTTGTTAAGGGATGGAGCGAGTAAAGGAATCTACTGTAGAGAGGCGGCTTGCCGCGTCTCTGTCCGCATCCACAAAGCCGNNTACAAGAACGCCGAGGGCGAAGTCATCTACGTGGGCAAGGCGAAGAATCTGCGCTCGCGGGTCTCTTCCTATTTTCATGAAGCACGGTGGTTGGACGCCAAAACGGGGACGCTTGTTCGCGAGGCCGTTGACGTCGATTACATTGTTGTCGCCAACAACAGAGAGGCGCTGGCGCTTGAGAACCATCTCATCAAGCAAAAGAAGCCGCGTTTCAACATCCTGTTACGCGATGACAAGACTTATCCCTATGTGAAGCTCACTCTCGGAGAACGCTTTCCGCGAGTGTATGTGACCCGGCGTTTGCGCAAGGATGGCAGCGTTTATTATGGGCCGTTCTTCCCTGCCAATCTGGCTTACC
>PLBX01000584.1 GCA_003135495.1 Acidobacteriaceae bacterium
ATTCGCTTCTCTTCGGTTTTTCCATCGGTATCGATCCGCAAATCTACTGGCATTCGGAATAGATCAAGGTCCTGCGCGATGGCGCCAACCACCCGGAAGCCCTTGTTGTTGCCGAGTCGATAGACCGTGTACTTCGCTTTAAATTCTGGAGCGCTTGTCGAGTCCATCCACTGCGAGTAAAACCAAGTCAACTTCTGCCCATAGACCTCTTCGCTCAGTTCGCGAAAATCGTCGGTGCTCGCCGACTTGCCGGCATATTTAGTTGCGAACTCGCGCATAATTTTAAGGAACTCTCTCTCGCCGACGACCCAGCGCAGCATATGCAGGATCATCGCTCCTTTATCAGTCACCAGCGACTGGAATTCAGGAGAAAAATAATCCAGCTTAGCGGCACTTGAAAGCGGAACGCTATCGTAGGCAAGCGCACCTACCGACATGTCTTTTACCATTTCTTCCAGACCCGCTTCACCGGCAGCGCTCTCCACGTAACGAGCCTCAGAGTAGCGCGCGAAGCCGTCGCTGATCCACCAATCGTCCTTCGACGCCGGACTTACCGAGACTCCCCACCACTGATGCGCGATGGTATTAGCGAGCAGGCGGTAATTCGTTTTTTCTGTGATCGCGCGGCTGGAAAGAATGGCCATTTCTGGCGCCCACGCCGTCGGCACCGTGTCATCAGGAATTTCAATGAGCTTGAGCCGAGTCGAGGGCGCGTTGCCATACTGAGTCACAAAAAAAGTGAAGGCCTTCACCGCAGTCAAAGCGTACTCCGCGCCCAGATTCTGATGATTGGGCTTGAAGAATACATGCATGTCGATGCCGGCCTCATCGCTCTTAAACTCCTGGAAAGTTCCGGCGACGATGGTTCCGGGAAAACTTGCCTTGTCTGAAGTGAAAGTAAATGTCTTTGAATTTGCTATGGTGGCCGTAGCCTTTTTAGACGGAGTCGCCGGAGCGCCCTTCTGTTCCTTGCCGCTTCCAATCACCACCATGTGCGCCGGAACCGTAACGTTGATCGTCGACGTGAAACGGTTTACACCATACCCAGCGACCGGGAACCACAATCCTGAATACAGCAAATAGCTTGTATCCGGGCCGATGTACGCGAGCTTTACCCCTTGGACGGGGCTATCGTCAGCGCTCTCCAGAGTTCCTTCGTATTCGAAATTAAAAGTTGTGCTGGCATCCTTTTTGAGCTCGCTGTTGAGTTCGAAGCGCACCGTCGAATCTTGTGTATTACGTTCCGGAGTGAGGGGCTTATTACTAGCGTCCGTAAGCTTCGTAATTCGCAGCCCATTATTCAACTGAAACGTGACCGCATTAACAGCGTCCAGAGCAGTGATCTTTACCGTGGCGCGTCCCATGAGCTTGTGACTTTGCGGCAGCAATTCGACGTCGATCTTGTAGTCTTCGGCGCGGAAGCGCGCTTTCTCGACACCCCAGGCCGGCATGGCGGCGGCGACCAGGGTTAAAAACATGGCTGTGACGAAACCGAGCGCCCGGCGCGCTCGTCGAGTGTGGCAAACTTTCAATCAGATTCTCCTGGCAGGCTTACAAACCGTAAGATGTTAATTTTCCCGCAAAAGATGCTGAACCCACAAGGGTTAGCGTAATTTGTTTGTCAAAAGCTACCTGAGCTTAAGCCGCCATTCGATGGCCCGCAGAATCAACGCTGATCTTGCAGCGAAGTTCATTACAGCGGAGATCATTACAGCGTACTCAAAGGCGCAGACACCTTTCCTGGACAGAAAAACGAGGGTCAATTACTCAAAATCACTGCGCACCGCGCTAGCAAGGCCCTCCCGATTCGGGAAGAAAATGCTTAGGTCATTCAAAACAATCTTCCCAAAATTGAAATCATAATGGCGGAGCAGATGCACTTTGCAAGGAGACATCTCGAATCAGCACAATCCATTAAGCGGTTGGCCGCGCTCCCCCTCTGGCAAGCTGTCTCGCGAATCCCGCAGCCACATCACAGAGGAGATTCTATCTGCTACCCGCTCGTTTGCTCGCCTTTACTCTTCTGCTAGTCCTTCAAGTCACCGCTTTGTGGGCGCAAAACAACCCAAACGCAATGCTACGCGAGATCCATATCGAGGGTGATGTTGGCGCGCATGTCGACGCTACCGAAAGGAGCGAGAACAGGTCCAACGCGACGATCGCGTACATCGCCGTGGCGCCCTCGACCTTTCACAATGCGCCAACTCCGCAACAACAAAAGGCCGAGGTCAACGTCAAGGTAGCTGACAAAAAATTCTTTGCCGTCATGGCTGCGCTGGCTGGCGCTGAAACTCTCCGGTTCACCGCCCACCAGTTGGTGCTCGATCACGAATTTTCTGCGGGCGCTCCATGGGTCACGAGCGTCCCTTCTACCCAACAGCTTTTCACCAAATACGCGGCCATTTATGCAGCCGAGGTACTGGTGGCGTACGAACTAAAGAAACCCCACTCCTGGCTTCCCGGAGATAAAGTCATAAAAAAATTCTGGATGGCGTATCCCATGACCATGATCCCGATCGACATCAAGAACGGAGTCCGCAGCATTCGTACTCAGCCTCCGTCATGCCCGGTTGATCAGTGTCAGGCTCCCTAAAGTTCGCCGACCCGCTGTCCTCGAGGGCGCGCAGCTGCGGCTAACCGATCATTTTTAAAATGATATCCGCTGCTGTGTCTGCAGGATGAACCCCGCCGCTCCCTTCTTTTAAGCGCGTCTTCACCGCCGCCAGGCGCTCAATCATGACCGTCCTCGGCTCACCATCGGGGATGAGCTTGCTCATCTCCGCTACGATATTTTCCGCCGTGAATTTGTGCTGCACCAGTTCTGGCACAATCTCCTCCTCCGCAATTAAATTGACCATCGCGAAGTAAGGAACCTTCACCCGCGGCTTGCCCATAAAGTACGTAAGAGGAGAGACGCGGTACACCATGACAAACGGAGTACCCATGAGCGCCGCTTCCACCGTAGCCGTTCCGCTGGCAACAATGCCGGCCCGCGAGTGATAAAGCGCGGGCAATGCATCAGGAACCAAATGAATATTCCTCTGTAGAGACGCGGCTCGCCGCGTCTCCCCGCGCGTCGTCCCGTTTATCGCTCGTCTTTGTCTTTCGTCATTTCCTGCCCACGGAAGGAGACGGGGCAAGCCCCGTCTCTACAGATGTAAGTTGTGCACTTATTTCGGGCTATCCCGGTGCACGACCTTCACCTTGTATCCCGCCTTGCGCAGTCGCGCATTTACCTCTTCCGCGATCATCACCGAGCGGTGCTGTCCGCCAGTGCATCCGAAACTAATGGTCAGATAACTTTTGCCCTCATGAATGTAGTGCGGCAGCAAATAAATCAGCAACTCAGAGATGCGATTAATAAATTCGCGCGTCTGCGGGAACGATCGAATATATTTGGCGACCCGCGGATCGCGCCCCGTCAGCGCTCGAAACTCCGGCACAAAATGAGGATTGGGAAGAAAGCGCACATCAAACACCAGGTCCGCATCGTCCGGCAGCCCGTGTTTGTATCCAAAGCTTACGCAGGAAACGAGAATCGTTTGCTGCGTCCCCGATTGCGTCTTGAAGCGATCCGTCAGATGCGCACGCAGTTCGTGGACATTGAACTTGGAAGTATCAATGACGAAGTCGGCAATCTTGCGCAGCGCCCGCAGATGCTGCCGCTCTTCCCGCAGCGAGGCCCGCACCGTCGTGCCCGTACCCAGCGGATGCGGACGCCGCGTTTCGCTGAAGCGCCGCACCAGCGCCTCATCGCTCGCTTCTAGATAAATGACGCGCGTGGCAATCGTCCGCTTCACCGACTTAAGAATCGTGGGAAGCTTGTCTAGTTGCGTGCCCTCGCGCACATCAACGACTAGCGCCGTGCGCGGAATTTCGCCCGACTGCAGCGCCAGTTCGGCGAAGCGCGGAATCAACTCGACCGGCAGATTATCGACGCAATAATAGCCGAGGTCTTCGAACGCCTTGAGCGCCGAAGCCTTCCCCGACCCGCTCATGCCGGTGATAATTACCAACTCCGCCGCAGTGCGAGTCTCACCCTTGCGCCCGCGAACTATCTTTCCCGCCGCATGGCTGGCTTTTTTCAGTTTGCTGCGCAAAGGCATGCCGGAAATCTTAGCATTTCCTACGAGGAAAGAAGTTAGTTTGAGCGGCAAGGGTTATTAAGTGCAGCGACGTTCAAGGTAGGATCTTATATCCCAATCCCTGAACCGTAACGAAGAATTGCGGTTTCTTGGGATCAACTTCGAGTTTCTGCCGCAGACTCGCAAGATGTGCCCACGTCAGCAGCCGGTCCTTCGAGGGAAACTTATTTCTGCCCATGCCATTCCAACAATACGCCGACGTGCGGCGGCGCAGTCTAATCCGTTGCTCAAAGAAGAGGAACTCTCAGCGAATGTTCTGGGCGAGGCGAAGTTTATTCTGCGCAGTTCGAGCCGTATCGCCGCCCGTGTATCCCTCGCTATATCCTTCGGCGAAAGCGGTGCGATGGCTCGCGTTCGACCAACGTCCGACCGCCACGTGCGGATCATCTCCCCGCTCGGAATCAAGCTTGCCAAGGTAAAGCCCATCGCGATACGCCGCGACGTTTGCTTTTTCCGCGTCTACATTCTGGTTACGTCCCGCCACTTCACGAAATGCCTGGTCGTAGCCAGAAGCAAAAAGCACGCGATCGGATTCCCGGGCCCATCGCCCAGTAGCGACGTGAACGGAATCCCCGCGCTCAGCGGCGCGTTTACCTAGATAGAGCCCATCGCGATATGCTGCGCTGCTGAGCGGCTGCTCATTATCATTACTATTACCAACACCAGCTTTGTTTTGATTCGCCATAACCACTCCTTCGTTCGCGATCCCTACTGCTGCTGCGCCAAGAACCAGCGCCCAAACCCACACCGAATATCTTTTCATTTTCGTTTCCTCTTTCAATTGAAGTCAACCGCTCTCAATTGTTGATTAGAGCCGGGCAGCGAGGTGAGTGAGGTAAAAAGGGTATAAAGCCGAAGTAAAAACGATACTGAATTTTGAAGCGGCAACCAAGGTGCGCCTGTGATCGCGAAACGATCAGCTCAGCTTAGATCAACATTAGACGGGAGAGCGGCTAACGATGCCGTAGCTTCTAGCTATTTTTGTGTAGCGCGGGCGCCCTCGCCCGCGTTGATGGCTGATACGCTGCAAGCCCGCGGGCGGGGGCGCCCGCGCCACACAACAACGGACTGAATTACCCTTCCGCCATACAAAGTAGCGGAAGGGCTGGCTATTACTGCTTATCTACTGCTTGTCATAAACCCAGGTGCTGGTGACTTTCTTGCCCGCCGCGTTCGTCCCCGTGGTCGTCAGAGTGCGGCTTTTACCGTCCGCGGCGACGACGATCTTCCCCGTCATCGTAACTTTCCCGTCTTTCTTGACCGTCAAGTCAAGTTTGTGATCGTCGATCTGCTTAATGGACCGCGTGTCCGAAGTGGGATCGCCCGTAACCGGATAATCTTTCCCATCGAATTTCCCCGTCCACTCGTTGTGCGTCGGATTACCCTTCGCATCGACGCCATCCACCGTGGCCTTGATCTTATCCCCAGCGGCCTCGTAAGTAACTTTGGTATTCTTCTGCATCCCTTCGCTAAACTTCGACTTTGCCTCGTTAAGTTTCCACGTTCCCATGTTCACATTGTCGGCAGCAAAGCACAGCGTGAGAGCGACGAAGCACGTAAGCAGCGACAACACGATTGTTCTTGTTCTCATACTCCTCCTATAGTTTTTGATCGGCTGACTTTTGATCAGCTATTTCATCTTTTTAACTTTTGATCGTCTAACAAAGACGACCCCTAAATGCGAAACGGATTCTAGAGCGAGCGCACCATTTCCGCAACAGCAGTCCAGCGCAAAACCCCGGAGGAAATGTATCAACGTAATTTTGAGGGCTGAAACTCTTCGAGATGCGTCAAAACAGTCGATCGGAGAAGGTAGGATTTGGTGGGCACAGTAGGATTTGAATTTTCGGAAAACAGTAATTCAACAGCTTACAGGGCCATGGATGACGCCAATAAGACCTGAAAACACTGTTAATCATGTTAATGGAGCACAGTTAGGACGCAGACTATGAGCCGTATTGCACAGCCTTGCGGCACTACTAGAGCCTATGCTCTTCAAAGTATGAGGTATTTTATGGCCATGCACCACTGCGTAATATGTTCCGAGCCCGTAGATTTG
>PLBX01000062.1:0-1508 GCA_003135495.1 Acidobacteriaceae bacterium
GGAATCACGTAGACGCGATTCGCTCGGATCGGCATCGCCGTGGAAGCCAGCGTTACTGGCATTTTGGTGTGACGCGACAGAATGTGAGCTAACTGACTATTGGCGGTGGGACGAATCTGAGAAACCAAGACAAAGGCCATACCTGTATCAGGCAGCAGGGCGTCCAAGAGCTCCTTATAGGCGTTAAGAGCTCCAGCTGAGCCGCCAATCCCGACAATGAAGTTAGGATGTAATTGTCCCATGACCCTTACGCCAGAACTCCGGCTTTCCGGAAAATACTTTTGCCTTTCTTAATTACTGTCTTCCCAGTAATGCTTTTACCAACCCTCATTTTCTGATTGGGGCCTGCGGTAGCATCCGCATCCATCGGTACTAAGTGAATTCCATCATCATTCAAAATTAATTTGTAGACGTCACTGGAGTGGCCCATGCCACGAGACTTAAGGAACGTCTGAACAAGCCTTGATTGCGCAATCCCGAGAGGCGCCCGGCGCAATACGTGCTCGGACTGGTACTACCTAACCCCTTTGGAGTGATCGGCACAAACACATGGGAGGTAAACTCTTTCTCGCGCTGCAACTCGAAGTTGCGCATCATTTCATCGAAAGATGTGCCGGTGAGCGCACCAGAAGGTCTGAACCGCCAGCCACATACGGAGCAACCAAAACCCCGAAAATGCTGTTGCTCAATCCATACCAGCTCCCGGCTCATGGCCGCCTCTGTCGCTGCGCCCCAACGAGTACCCGCTTGCTGTCAGGGGACGAAACGTCCTGGTTCGCCATTAACGGGTCTTTTCGCAGCGGCGTACTGCCTGATTGCAGCAGAAAACCGTCACCCAGTCTGGGCATGGCGGAAGATGCATAAGAAGATGCATAAAAGGATGGGCGAAGTTTACATGCGCCAATTTTGGATGGTCTGTCGGACATCCTACATACATGGAAAAGTCTTGTTCGTTCGCACGCCCGATTTCGGGCCTCCTTTGAAGTAGCGGAATCGCTTTAGCTGTTGGTCACGTTTGGTGCGTCTTGAAGCGGTCAGTATTGCTCAGTATCAGGGTCGTATCCAGCATAGTGTTGATAGGTCTTCGAGAGGGGGTTCACGATGCCCGACCAGACTTCCTGTCTCGCACCCCATAACGGGCGAGTTCATTCCCAGCCTAGCGAGCGGACGAATACCGCAGGGAAGCAAGTCAGCAACAAAATACTTCTATCGATCTCCGATAGCGACTACAGTTCACTTCGTCCTCATCTCGAATACGTCAGCTTGCCCAACCATCTAGTCCTTCACGAGGCGGGTGGAAATCTGGAATTTGCGTATTTCCCGAACCGAGGTTTGATTTCTCTTGTAGTCGTAATGGAAGATGGAAAGACCGCCGAAGCTGGCATAGTTGGAAATGAGGGCTTTACAGGAACACTGGCAGCGGTTGGCCTGAGCAGGAGCCCGCTTCAAGCGGTGGTACAAATCACGGGGGATGGGTTTCGGGTCGAGGTCGGAGCTTTGCAAAACAC
>PLBX01000062.1:1548-2775 GCA_003135495.1 Acidobacteriaceae bacterium
CTCAGGATAGAGTGGATTCAGGGTCGCTGCCCATCACTCATGATTTTCTCGCAACGATGCTAGGGACCGATAGACCTAGCGTGAGCTTGGCAGCTGGTGTTTTGCAGAGGAAGAAGCTCATCGAGTACACCCGTGGCGCAGTGAAGATCGTGAACCGCAAGAAACTTGAAGACTCCGCCTGCGAGTGCTACGGGGTCATCCAACAGTACGATGGCGAGCTTGGCTTGAAATAAGTCCGGAAGTGAAGACTCGCCCTGTGCTTAATTGCCGACTCGAAAACGTTGTTGTTGATAAATCCCCTTTACACCAACCACCGTTCAATCGCAGAGGCCATGCATGCTCGTTGCTCACTCGCACCACATCAGGACGGTTCTGGGCGAATGGTCGGCCAGCCGGAAGTAATGGCGAAGAACTTCGGCCGGGTGAGTGGCGGAAGATCGCCCCCCATGAATTCTCTCGGCGTGAATACCATCGTTCTGTCGTCATCGTCGTGCGCCCCCGTGACCTGGAGGAGATAGCTAGCAGGATCGTGATTTGCGAAGCGATCGAGTACTCCGGGAATCTTGAGGGGTACTCCTGCTCCCATCAAAACGTATCCCACGCCAGCGAGCATGGCACCGTAGATCGAAGGCAAATGCGGGAGTTGAACCTTCTCGAGGTAATTGATTCCGACCGGATTGTCGTGGCCTTCGCGCGCCAGAATCACTTCAACAAAATTGGCTACGACGCAAAGCTCTTTTAGTTCGAGAGGAGTGTCCTTCGAGTGCGTAGGCAGCGACTTGTAAGGCGCCCTCTCCGCCTTCCCTCCCGGGATGTAGTACCTGCCCCAAACGCGTTCAGCAATCTCCGGGATCGGAAACTGATCAACACGCGGCCTCCAGAGAAAGCCGNNATTCGAACCCTCGGTACAACTTTGAACGTGCAAGAGCCGACGTTCAGTCGTTCAGTAACCTGCACAGAATCAGATACTTCAGAGAATCCCATGACTGCAGCTTGTTGAATTGGCTAGGGCGGCGAATCTCCGCCCTCAGGTGGAACGGGCGATGCTGGAGGTGGCTGGCTCGTGGGGTTCGATGCTGGGCGATGATCGAGCGGTCTAGGGCAACCGTGTTCGCCTACAGACTTGAATTGCGATTGCCTTCGACCGGATTCCTCTCTCGATTCGCCAACTCTATCGCATTCGTGGGGGATGGTATCTGGTCGATCAGAAGGGTGATCGCTTTGCGC
>PLBX01000232.1:0-927 GCA_003135495.1 Acidobacteriaceae bacterium
GGCCCTGCCCATCCACAGATAATGCTCATCGGTTGCGGTCTTATTGAGATAGCTCTGATAAATATCGTAGGTCCAAACTGAATTGAAGGCGGTGGTATTGCCAGCCATGCCGGACATGAAAGAAGCCATCAGGGCGCACAATCCCAAGCCTAACAATCCCGACGGAAAATAACGAACCAGCATCATCGGAGTTGCCAGATCGTAATCGAGTACAACTTTTCCCTCTTTGACGAGAGGCCTGCCACTCTCATCGACCTTCGGCGGAATGATTCCCTTGCCGCCTTCGAGGCTGATTTCGCCGTTCGCTGAAGAGGGCGCCACCATGTTCGCTGCCCCAATGTTCGCTGCCCTGGCCGACTCCGTCTTTGGCGAAGCGCCCGCTCGGGCGTCGCTGCTCAATGTAGCAGCCGATACCACGCCGGCAATCATTCCCGGCAAAATCACCAAGAATGGAAACAGCATTTTCGGAAAAGCCGCGATTAGCGGAGTGCGCCGGGCGGAGGTCATGGAATCGGCAGCCATGGCGCGTTGCACTACCAGAAAGTCGGTGCACCAATAGCCAAAGGACAAGACAAATCCTAGTCCCATCAACATGCTGAACCATTCCACGCCCATGGGATTGGCGCTCGGGCTGCCCAGATATTTCCAGGAATGCACCATGGCATCGTTGCCGATGCGGGCCTTCAGGCCGGCCCAGCCGCCAACGTCTTTCAGGCCGAGGTACACGAGCGGGATGAAACCGATCACGATGAGAAAAAACTGCAGAACCTCGTTGTAAATTGCGGAGGTCAAGCCGCCGAGAAAGGTGTAGGCCAGCACGATCAGCGCGGAGACGATGATAGCGGCGTTGAAATTCCATCCGAGAAGGAGCTGCAGGAGCTTGCCCATGGCGTACATGGACACGCCCGAAGAAAAAACCGTCATCAC
>PLBX01000232.1:952-7567 GCA_003135495.1 Acidobacteriaceae bacterium
AACACCATCGCCGGAATCGCGCCCACCCAATAAAAATGTGAAGTGGCGATGCCGTACTTGGCGCCGCTTGCGCCCATGCCAATCACCTCCTGGGCGCCAAGGTTGGCGGAGAGAAAAGCCAAGCCCGTGATCCAGGCGGGAATTGAGCGGCCCGACAGAAAGAAGTCGGTGCTCGTCTTCATGTATTTTTTTAGGACAACTCCGATGCCAAGGACGAAGGCGAAGTAAACACCGATAACCGCGTAGTCGATCCAATGGGGATGTGGGCGCAATTTAACTACCGCCTCTTCTCAGCGCCCAGTGAAAAAAGCGTCTGAATGTTCACTTACGGCCTCTGGCGAAAGCAACGCTGGTGTATGTATTACGTTTCGCGTGAGACGGTTCCGCTATCGCCGTTCTTCGCTCGTAAGGACTGTTCTTGAACGCTCTCGTGTTGTACAGGGCGCATAAACACGTTGTCAAGAATGGCAGATTGTCGAGTTGGAATCGTCTTCAATGTTCGAGCGTCTCAATCTTGCGAAGTTCGTCGTCCTCCCCCAGATATTCCCAGCGCTGAAGCGTAATCGGCACATTTCCATTCAGCCACAGGAAGTCATGAAACTTACGCAAACTGAACTTGTCGCCTTGTGCGAGCCGGGCGTCGGCGAGAAAATGCATGATCTGACTTTTTCCCACCTGATAGCTGATCGCTTGTCCGGGCGTGGTGGCAAAGAGCGCGGCTTCCGCCTCGGCGGATTTCTTGTCCATAGGAACTTGTTGGGCAAGGTAGTCGGCAGCTTGGGACATCGTAAACATCCCGAGCGCAAGTTTTACGTCCACCTCAACTCGCAGCGCACGCAAACGCATGAAGTTATAAATGATCTCGCGAGTTCGCGGCCGGTCGTCAAACAGACCCGCCTGCAGCATCATCTCTTCGGCGTAGAATCCAATTCCTTCGTTGGCTCCAGAGTCGTAGTAGTGGCGGCGAATGCTATTGGGATGCGTCCACGATAAGCACATTTGAAAATAATGTCCGGGCACACCTTCGTGCACCATGTCAGGCCGCGGATCCTTGGCCGTGGCCAACCAGAAATATCCCAGCTTCGACGAGGGCGGGACGACCCAACGCACGCCATTTTCCTTTAGCCTCGAAGGGCCCGTAAAGTCGTCAAGCTCTCCAAAATTTCCTAGGGCGTCGAGATAGTCTGGCATCGGCTGAAGTGTGTAATGGCCGATGTTGGCGGGAACGGTGAGAATTCCTTTTTCATCAAGAAATTTACGTATTTCGAGTTCTTTCTCTTTCGCTCCCTCGATCTCGTCTTCCAGGCTCGCGGCCAACTTGAGTTGAGGCAATCCCTGGTTGCGTCGTTCTTCGTATTGCTCGAATGCGACCGCGCGATCCAACTCCTGTCGGCTGAGAGCGAGCAGTTCTTCCGGCGTGTATGGAAGCAGCGCTACGTGGTGGAGGAAGAATTCGTACTTTTGCCGTCCTATCGCGGACTCTTCAGGCAGCGACTCGCGCCTCGACTCGAGTTGCGCCTGCAGCCATGCCCGAAATGATTCGAGGGCCACGATTGCCTTCTCGGTAGCCGATTCGAAGCGCGTTGCCAAGTTTTCGTCGGCACTAATTGCAGAGCCATTGTTGAGCATGGGAGCGTCGAGCATGGGAGCAACCTGGCGCTTCACGCGCTCCAGCTTTGGTCGAATCTGATCGAGTTCGGTGATCGCCAGCACCGCGAAGGGACGAACGGGATGAAGATTTGCCTTTCCGTCTTCGATGATCTTCGGAATCTGTTGCATGCGCTCGACGATATCGCGGCTGCGCGACGCGGTGAATGTAGGAGGCTCTACCAGAGACTCGAGCAAGGCGGTGAGAGTCTGATCGACATAGAACGTTGGGTCGCGCTGCCAGCGCGCATTCAGCTCTAGTTCCCAGCGAACACGCGCGAGCGCGGAACCCAGCAAGCGATCGTCGACCTGTTGGGCTACGTTCCAACCTTTCCTGTTCAGTTGCTTCCATCTTTGTTCGAAGGCTTGCAAGGTCTCTTTTTGCCGGACGATCGAAGCGGCTGACCAATCCCTGTTTCCGCTGGGATGATCGATGCGCGGAATGTCGTCCTGCGAAAAGGGCTGGTAACGAGAACGCCATTGCCAGAAGTCGTTGGACAATGACGCGAGGGACGACGAATCCTCCGAAATGGACGGAGATGACTTTTCGTTATTCCTCGGCAGAAACGTGGGACAGAAGAGAGAACAAACGAAAAGTAGTGCGGTGACTGCGGATCGTGTCGAGTATCTGCGTAAAAGACGGCGCGTTTTCATCTGTGGCATCTTAAACCACTTTCGCACCAACTCATTTTTCGCCATCAACTAAATACTCGTTCTTATAAAAAAGTCCCGGAGAATATCCGGGACTTTTTTGTCGTTGCGATTTGCTTCTTAGCCTTTGCGTCTTGCCCAAGTGCGTCAGTGTGAAACGGCGGCGAAAAGTGGCGAATGCATTAGAGACTGAAACTTCTGGTCGTCACTCTTGAAATGCAGTTGCAGGTTCGCACTGTCGGAATCGACGGTTGTCGCATCGAGAGCGGTTTTTTCGATCGGGGTGGCGTTCAGCTTTTTGTACAGCATTCCGGCCTTGACGATTGTGGCCAGCGTCGCGGCAGTCATGGAATCGGCGGTGAGAACGCTTAGATTGAAATTCACTCCGCTTTGAAAATTCATGGTGTAGCGCGACGCGAGAATTCGTTTCTTCAGGCTTTCATAATCGCCAATCTTCGCGGCATCGCCCAGCGCTGAATACATCATGGCCTGCGTTCCCTGCTGGTCGAGAATGCTCCACACCGCAGCGCCGTCGACGGCAGCCATCTGGTCCGCCATCTGCGGATTGGAATCAAGCGAAGGGCGCTTGCCATCGCGAGTATCCATCGCACTGCGCAAAGACGCGGGCGTGCCGAAGGCCAGCGTGTTGTCATCGAGGAAGGTCATCACCAAACCATTGTCCATGGGATAAACTTCGCTGGTTCCGTACTTCGCCGGCGTAATTTTCTTCACTTTGAACTTCTTCAACACGGCCTTGGCGGAAAACGATCCCTGAGCGATGCCGATGGTCTGAATGCCTTTTTTATCGGTGCGGAAAGAAGCGAAGTTGAGCTGGTCGACATCGTGCTCGGAGTCGATTCCAACGCCCTTCAGAGCAGTTTCCAGCTCTTTCAGGTTGTCGGGCAAAACCTGCTGTTTGAGGGCCTGCGCGGTGGGTGAGTCCTTGAGGGCGCGGTAGTCGACGCCGATAAGCTGCTGAATCTCAGAAGGCACCATCGAGCGCGCCGAGGACGCGATGGGCATGGCAAAGCCGGCGGTTGCGCACAGAGCGATTGCGCACAGAACGCACAGCGCAAAAAACAGTTTCTTCATAAGGGGATTCCTCGAAAAAGGTTCTTACAATTTTAGATGCAAACTGCGCTCTTTACACTGCCCTGTTTAACGGTGATGAACCTATTTTAGCTCCTGACGGGTTTTGGCGTCGTAAACCAAGGGGAATTGGCCCGTTATGTTCTTGGAACGACTGCCTTGCTGGAACTTGCGCGGGACGAAGGAAGGCATTGCGTTTGAGAAACATCGTTTCAGGTATTCCGAACTCGCGATTGTTTTTTGGGCGGCTAATAGCATGTTTTGAAAAGGGCGCGGCTTCACAGGCTGCGGAAAAAGTCAGTTGGTCGAAGAAAAACGACGACGAGGGCTGAAGCCCAGATTGAGTTTCAACGGCTTACGCGGCCCTAAAGGGCCGCTCTTCCACCGTGGCGCCGACAAATCCGAGTTTTTCCGCAAACTGTTCAGTCGCGCCGCGCACCGCCCAAGAAACTAGACCTTCGGCAGCCGGAGAGAGACGCGTTCCAACAACGGGGTTCAGCGGAACGTCACGAACCAACTGTCGCGGCAGCATCGCGTCCCACTCTTGCGCAAAAAACGCGCAAGGATGGGGCACCTTCGATTAATGATGGTTCAGGAAAACCTGTTACGGAGCGTCAAGCTTCCGCCCTCGAGAAGGGGTAAAGTTCAAACGCGCAGAGCGGCGGCGCGGGTGCGGGTCTCGTTTACGAATGGTGTGTCGTTGGGTGAGTCTTTTGTTAGGGAATCGAGATTGATCTCCACATTTGCCAGGGCGCCTTCGAGAGCGGCTTTTGCTAATGCGATTGCGGTTATCAGATCGGACTTCATGTTTGGATTGGTAATTGGTTTTAGATCAATGGCCAACTTCGCTACTTCCACAGCCCTTTCGGCTACTCCTAATGGGACGCTGGTCGCCTGCTTCAAAGCGGCGCTGATGGCGGCGTTGCCATCGTTTGATTCTTTCGCGGACTTATAAGCTTTCATGACTACGTTGTAGGATTCGGCGTCGGCATCGATGGCGGATTTTAGTTCTTCGCGCAGTTGGGCGAGGCGCGCGATGGCTTCGCTGAGTTGGCTTTCGTATTGCAAATAGGCTTTTTTGCCGCGCGACATGGATGCCACCATGGTGGCTAAACCCGCGGCCATAGCTCCGCTGGCGGCAGCGGCGCTGCCTCCGCCGGGAGTGGCGGTGGGAGCGGCTAGTTGTTCGATGAAGGGTTCGACTCCGGCGCGCAGGCCGCCGACCGCCATCTTTCCGGTCATCACTGCGGTCAGGCGATTTTCGAGAATCAGCGACGAGTCGAAATTTTCTACTTGTAGAAACCACTCGGCGGCTTGCTCCAGTGCTTTCTTCGGAATCAGTCCCACGATTTCGCTGGAGACTGGGATGACGCCGTAGCGCGCGGCTTCGCGCTTTACGAATTCGAAGACGCGATGAACCGGCGTCTGCTCGAAGTCGGTTAAGTTCATAGAGACTTGCGCCATGCCGCGTACCAGAAATCCTGCTCCCTTGACGAAACGCAGGCCACCACTCGAATAGCGAACCGCTTTCGCAATTTTTTTCGCGATGTCGACGTCGGGAGTATTGAGAAAAACGTTGTAGGCGATGAGCGCTTTGCGGGCTCCGACGACGGTTGCTCCGGCGGTGGGATGGACACAGCATTCGCCGAAATCAGGTTTGCGCGCGGGGTTGGTGGCGATATCGGCGCGGATGCCTTCAAACTGGCCGCGGCGAATGTTCTCAAGATTCTGGCGTTCGGGTGTGGTGGCGGCGGCCTCGTAGAGATAAACAGGAATCTTGAAACGTTTCGAAATTTCGGCGGCAACGTGGCGCGCCATGGCGACACAATCTTCCAGGGTGACGCCGTCAATCGGGATGAAGGGCACAACATCGGCGGCGCCCATGCGCGGGTGTGCGCCCTGATGCTTGGTGAGGTCGATTAATTCCGACGCCTTGCCGACGCCGCGGATGGCGGCCTCCTGAATGGCGTCGCGCTCGCCGACCAGGGTGATGACGCAGCGGTTGTGATCGGAATCCATTTCGCGATCGAGGAGGTAGACTCCGGGGACCTTCATGGCTTGGATGATGGCGTCGACTTTTACGGGGTCGCGGCCTTCCGAAAAATTGGGGACGCATTCGACTAGAGTGCTGGGCATGGGATGAAGGATAATGGGCAGCGGATGAGTGAGGCAACTGCGGGGCCTCACCACAGGGGACACGGGGAAAGGCCACAGGGGAAGAACCTTTACTCCGTCGGCTGGGGACATATTGACGCCGCGGAAAATCGATTACCACTAAGGACACAAAGGTTCACGAAGGAGATCGTCGCTCCGGGCTTTTTCCTTTAGAGTTTTTCTCTTGGATTTTTCTCTTTGGATTTTCTAGTGTTCGTTCGTGTGGTTGACGGTCAAACGGATTTGAGCACTTCTGTTGCATTTGACAGAACATTGCTTCCACGCGCAAACTGCGGAACTATATTCCGATCATGCGGCGCGCGCCTCTACTCTCGGACGTGGCTTTACCTGACGATAGTTCCACCTAAAACGTCCGTCGGCCGTTTCCCTGCTTTCGAAAACTTCTCAGCGATCATGCACCGATTTGGAGAGGATGATGATGTTGCGTCGAGTTCTTGCTGCGCTTTTGTTCGTTGTGTCGTCTCTGGCCGCATCCGCCCAGACCGAGCGGCATTTCACATTCGACTACACGTTTACGGTGAAAAACATTCGCTCCGGCGAGCGTGTGCGGGTATGGATTCCGCTTGCCTCCTCCGACGCCTTCCAGGATGTGAAAGTAACTTCGAAGGCTGGCGACATGGCGCTTAAAGAAGTTCGGCAGCCGGAATTTGGAAACGAAGTTCTATACGCCGAGAGTGCGAAGGCGGACAAGGGCGAATACAAATTTTCGGTGAAGTACGATGTCGTGCGCAGAGAACACGTCGTGCTGATTGCTGGGAAGCCGGTGACGGGAGCGCCAGACAAGACTGTTGCGGGCGTTGATCTCGCACGTTTCCTGGAGCCCGATCGACTGGTGCCGGTGACGGGGCTGCCTGCACAGCTCGCCGCACACGAGACCGAGGGCGCAACTACGCAGCTCGAAAAAGCGAAAGACATCTACGAATACGTTTATCGCACCATGAAATACGACAAGAGCGGCACTGGTTGGGGACACGGCGACACGCTGTGGGCCTGCGATTCGAAGCATGGCAACTGTACTGACTTTCATTCTGTTTTTATTTCAATGGCGCGCGC
>PLBX01000232.1:7605-7799 GCA_003135495.1 Acidobacteriaceae bacterium
GAGTTCTTTCTCAATGGGAGTGGCTGGGTGCCAGTGGACATTTCCGAAGCATGGAAGCATCCGGAAAAACACGATTACTTTTTTGGGGCGCACGATGTCAATCGGATGCAGTTTACGCAGGGACGAGACCTTAAGCTAGCGCCAGCGCAAGACGGGCCGCCGTTGAATTATTTTATTTATCCCTATGTCGAGGC
>PLBX01000042.1:0-3607 GCA_003135495.1 Acidobacteriaceae bacterium
CTCTACGGGGGCGCTCACTTGAAGCTCAGGCCGAAAAAGCTGTTCGACTCGACTGCAAAAGTTGGGACTGTGACTTTTGCGCCCCGCGAAAGGCATGGCGCTACAAACAGGCGATTCGAGATATCGCAGAACGTCACTCTCTCACGCGCTTCCTAACGCTCACTCTCGATCCGTCAAAAATTGATGGCGATCCAGTTCGGTATTTGCGGCGGGTGTTCAACAAATTTCGCGTCTCCCTACTTCGCAAGTTCGGATGCTCAGTCACGTACATTGCAATCCTTGAATTCCACAAAAGTGGCATCCCTCATTTACACGTCTTAATTGATCGGTTCGTTTTGCAGCGCTGGATTTCAGAGTCTTGGAGTGCACTTGGCGGCGGCCACGTCGTAGACATCAGATTCGTCGATGTTCATCGCATATCGCACTATTTGGCGAAGTACCTCACGAAGGAATTGTTGATGTCTGCTCCTCTGCGTTCGCGCCGGGTTACTACGTCGCGGTCCATTCATTTACTCGAAAGGAAGCCGAGCGACACAACGTGGGTAGTGGATGAGCGGAGCTCGCTCCTATACTGCCTTACTTGCCCCTCTTTCTTCCTAAATGACAGACGCCTGACTGCTACTGGCGATCTTCCGCCGAGCCATTATTACCGAATTTCAACTTCTGCCTTCGACGGCAGAATCAAAGTCTGGTGCGGCACGACTTCAAAAGTTAAATCGCCGCTTGGAGTGAGCTCTTTGTCGAGCCCACCACTATTTGCATGAAAGTAGACCTTGGAGATCTTCCATCTACCGGTTTTTGTGTCCAAACCGATTGTCAAACTAACGGTCACTTTGCCGTCTGGTCCCAAGGCGTAAGTGCTTGTATGGAGGGGAGTATTACCCTCAACCGAAGCGAGGTCAATGCCTACACTACCAGGCACATTTCCCGCTTTGTCTGTTGTTATCTGGAAAGAGATAACTGAACCTTGCTCCACGGTTTTCGAATGTTCCACTTTCGCACCTTGTTGAGCCGAAACTGTGATTCCGACAAGGAGACAAACTGCGATTAATGGAGCAGTTAGTTTCAACGACGTAGCGTGTTTCATCTTCATCTCCTGGAGTTACGCTGAACATACCACAATTTGCTTTTTGTTCGCCACACAATTTGGCGTTAAGACAAGGAGAAAATGTCATGAAAATGTTCCGTGCTCTCGCTCTGGTACTGGTGATGATCGGTTCGCTTGCTGCCGGTATCAGTAGCTTCTCTGCAAAGGCTCAGGCGGCTATTTGCATCTATAATTCTGATGGCACGGTCCACAGGTGCGTGTCAGGCACTTAACTTCCTGGGAAAACCGGGAGTTACTTTGATCTTGATTCGGTAAACAAAAGCCCTCCCGCGCGGAGGGCTTTTGTCCGTTAGACCTCTCGCGAAACTGTTTTCATAGCCGAGATCCACGAGCGGTTTTGTTTTCGGATGCAGCCGTGTTTTTAATTCCTTCTGTAGTCAAAGATCGTGGGGAGCCGACGCGTCGCAGATGAAGCACGCCGCTCAAGCCGCGATAACTCCTGGCACAATTCTTTCGCGTCCCATGCGGTAACTGCTTGTTAACTTTTGACTGGTATTCTGGAATTAGGAACGAAGTAGGAACGGTGTTAGATGTCGCTCACAGACGGCTTTCCCCAAGGGGAGAAGGTTAGGATGAGGGTACTTCGTGCCAATATACCAATCCTGTCAACCATTTTATGGACGGCCGTTTTTCGGGCGGATATGCCGCATCAGGTCGGCGAGCAGGGCGCGGCGGGATTCGGAATCGACCATGCCGCGCAGGAACTGCGCCAGATCCAGCACGAAGCGGGCATAATCGTTGTGCCAGTCCGACGACATCATCTCTTCAGAGGTGATCCGCGGATGGTCTGTTTCCAGCTGGAGAGCGAATCCTTCCGCCGCGTCCAGCCGGAACCGCTCGTCAATCGACGGTTTCAGAATAGAGGCTGCGAATACTCCCGTTTTTTCCAGCTGCCGGCCCATGGCCTGCCGGCTTTCATTGGTGCCGTGGGTCAGGAAAATATTTTTCCGGACGGGCAGGCGCGCGCCTACCCATGCCACCAGTTCCCCCTGGTCCGCGTGGGCGGAATAGGTCTCGATGGAACGGATGCGCGCCCTGACGTCGATTTCCTCGCCGTCAATCCGCACTTTCTTCTGGCCGCTCTGGATGAATTTTCCGAGCGTCCCCTCCGCCTGATACCCGACAAACAGGACGGTGCAGCCTGCATTCCACAGGTTGTTTTTCAGGTGATGACGGATGTGCCCGGCGTCGCACATGCCGCTGCCGGCCATGATGATCGCGCCGGATTTGATGCGGTTGAGGCCTTTGCTCTCTTCGGTGTCCTTCACATAGTGGATGTTGCGCCCCTTGAAGGGTCCTTGCGATCCCGACAGGTCTTCCAGTTCTAGCCGGTGTTTTTCAAAAACGCCGGTTACTTTGCTGGCGAGAGGAGAATCGATGAAGACCGGCAGTTCCGGGATTTGATTGTTCTCGGTCAGCCAGTCGATGTCCAGCAGTAGCTCCTGCGTCCGCTCCACGGCGAAGGCCGGAATCAGAATATTGCCGCGCGCGGCAATGGCATCCAGAATTTCCTGGCGCAGGCGCTTGCGGCGCGCGTCGATACTTGAATCCTCGCGCTTGCGACCACCATAGGTGCTTTCTACCACCAGATAGTCAATATCGTGCGGGGATTCCGGCGCGGGCTGAAACATTTTGTTATCCGGGCCGATGTCCCCGGAAAAAAGAATATGAACACCCTTGCCGTTCTCCCCCGGCAATGTGAGTTCGATGGAAGCTGAGCCGAGGATATGCCCAGCGTTCCAGAAGCGTCCTTTAACACCGAGCGGAAAATCCAGCCAGCCGTCCCTTTTGACGGTCTCAATCTGCGCGAGACAGCCTTCGGCATCCTCGTGCGTGTAAATCGGCGTGATTTCGGCCAGACCGCGCTGCGCGTTGCGCCGGTTGAGACGCCGGACTTCCATCTCCTGAATGGCGGCAGAATCCGGCAGCATGTATTCCAGCAGGTCTTTTGTCGCTTCGGTGGTATAAATTTTTCCAGTGAAGCCGTTTTTATACAGCTTGGGCAGCAGTCCGCTATGGTCGATATGCGCGTGGGTCAGAAGAACGAACGACAGCTCCTCCGGCTTAAAACCGAAATCGCCATAGTTGAGCGCGCGTACCGTCTTCGTGCCCTGGAACATCCCGCAGTCGATCAGGAACTTTCCGCCGGGCACGGTCAGCAGATAACAGGAGCCCGTGACAACACCGGCCGCGCCGCAGAATTTTATGTCGACGGACATGTCACTCTCCATACCTGAAACCCATTTTTTCCTCGACATCCTTCGGCAGCTTCGGCAGCAGAGAGCGCGGAATCATGAAGGTCGAAAGCGCGAAGAGGTCGGGAAAGACGCGGTTTTTAGCAGCAGTCTGCGCCAGGTGGCGTGTTCGCAATGAGGACAACGCATTCGTGCGGCTATCAACACATTGATTTGGAAATCACCTTCCCAATCGTCAGGCAGTGCCATCTCTCTCCTTTTGAACCGTCGCCAGAAATCGTGTCATTCCACACCAGGCTGCACT
>PLBX01000042.1:3658-3954 GCA_003135495.1 Acidobacteriaceae bacterium
CAGTCGCCGCCCCCCATCGCCCAGGCGCCAATACCGATGGGCGTGATCTCCAAGTCGGAGTTACCTAGATGTCGAGTCTGCATAAGTTTGCTTGGATGATTTTAAACGTTGGAACACGCTCTGAGTTGTTCTCTTAGTTGAGTTGTGTGTATGAATGTCTGCTTTGCCACAGCATCTCCTTCCACCGGCGAATTTTGGATCTGAACTCAACTGAAGCCCAGTACAGGGTGCGGCGCATACGGCTCCTCGAGAGACGCAATTTCCTCGAGCGTCAGACGCAATGAGAGCGCTGCTAC
>PLBX01000270.1:0-1920 GCA_003135495.1 Acidobacteriaceae bacterium
TCGGTCGTTGAAAAAGGGATGAAAGCGTAAAAGCCGCAAGTCGTAATTGCCGGAGGTGCGCAATGCCAAATGGAACTGTGGAGTCGATTCATATCGCGTCCGCAGCGGAAGCGGCTCCCCAATCGCTTGGACAAGTTGTGGCGATACCTGGCGAAGGGCTTGAAGGGGACCGCTACGCGCTAAAGACCGGCACATTCTACGAGCCGCGGCCGGACTACGAACTGACGCTGATTGAAGCGGAGGCGGTTGAAGCGCTGGAGCGCGAGGACAAAATCACGATCGGCGCGGGCGAGGCCCGGCGCAACATCGTGACGCGCAATGTCCCGCTGAATCACCTGGTGGGCAAGGAGTTTACGATTGGCGAAGTCCGCATTCGCGGCATCCGCCTCTGCGAGCCTTGCGATCACTTGCAGAAGCTGACGGGCAAGAAGGTGCTCAAGGGACTGATCCATCGCGGCGGCTTGCGCGCGCAGATTCTAACCAAGGGCACCATCCGCGTCGGCGACAAAATCCAGGTCATCGGCGATTGAGTTTGTAGAGACGCGGCTTGCCGCGTCTCCCGCCCATCCATAAATTTTGCTCCGGCAATACCGCGCGCGCCGCCATCATCTCCTCATTAGGAAGTGTGTCGCGAAACAACCGCTCGTCTCGCGCTGGGCAAAAGGAGACGCGGCAAGCCGCGTCGCTACAGAAGATTGCAATTTCAAGAAAAGGAGGCCCACAATGCCGCGCTTCACAGCTCGCATCGTTGTTGCATTAACATTCACCTTGATCGTTTGGGCCTCGGCCTTTGCCGGTATTCGCGCCGGCCTGCGCGGCTATTCGCCCGCTAACCTCGCGTTATTGCGTTTTCTGATAGCGTCGCTCGTGCTTGCGATCTACGCAATCATCACCCACTTCCGCCGGCCTCAATTGCGCGATATTCCAGGACTCGCTTTGATGGGCGCTATCGGCATTACTTTTTACAATCTCGCTTTAAATTACGGAGAGACGCGCGTAACCGCCGGCGCCGCCAGTTTACTGATTGCCTCCACCCCAATCTGGACGGCGCTGGCAGCGCGATTCTGGCTGCATGAGAAGTTGACCACGACCGGGTGGTGCGGAGTGTTAGTAAGTTTTGCCGGAGTCGCAATGATCGCCAGCGGGGAAAGTGGAGGCCTCCGATTGTCTTCGGAGGCGCTGTTTATTTTGGCCGCAGCCGTAGCGTCCGCACTGTACATGATTTTACAGAAACATTATCTGGGCAGGTATAGCGCGCTCGAATGCACCGCTTATGCGATCTGGTTCGGCACGGCGCTGATGCTGCCTTTTGGCCGCGGCTTGTTCCACGCGGTAAGTATTGCTCCTGCCCACGCTACTTTAGCGGTCGCTTATCTCGGTATTTTTCCCGGAGCGCTTGCCTATGTTGCATACGCTTTCGTGCTTTCGCATGGCGCAGCCGGACGCACTGCCACGCTTTTGTACGTGATTCCGATCGTGGCTATCGGCATCGCATGGATCTGGTTGGGTGAAGTGCCGAAGCTGATTTCGTTAGTTGGCGGCGCGGTCGCGCTGGGCGGCGTGATGCTGGTTAACCGGGCAGAGAAAAGATTGTACCGAAAGCCCGGTGACGTGGATCACATCGGCAGCAGCGCGGCGCAAATAGGGTCTTGATAGAGATCCGCCATGTTTGCCGGAAGACTGACGCAAGCTACATTACGAGTGCTGGATTGGTTTTCAGCGAGAGTACTTTCGCCCGAGGATATTCCGGACCATCTTCGCACCGGGCGACGCGGGGAAGAAGACGCTTACTTCTACTTGCGCAAGCGCGGCTACACCATCATTGCCCGTAACTATCGCTCCCCGAATCATCGTGGCGAACTCGACCTCGTGGGATGGGAGCGGGACGTCCTCTGTTTTATCGAAGTAAAAACCCGGACA
>PLBX01000270.1:1927-3465 GCA_003135495.1 Acidobacteriaceae bacterium
GGAGAAAGTACTGGTGGACGCGGCTCAACCTCATTTGAGCTGTTTCAAAATGCTTTTTCGGTGTCGTACAATCGGAAATCTTCAGGATCAAGATTTAATTACTCCAATTGAAGGGAATATCAGTACGTGCCTGAATTGAGAAAAGACCCCATCGTGGGCCGGTGGGTGATTATTTCCACGGATCGCGCCAAGCGTCCAACTGACTTCGCGCGCGAAGCGGTGAAGATCAGGGGCGGGTTTTGCCCCTTCTGCTACGGCAACGAGAATAAAACTCCACCGGAAATTCTGGCCTATCGGCCGAGCGCGAACGGCAACACTCCGGTAAAGGACGGACCGGGTTGGACGGTGCGAGTCGTTCCCAACAAGTTTCCGGCGCTTGGCATAGAAGGTAGTTTGAACAAGCAGGCCGAAGGCATGTTTGACAAGATGAATGGCATTGGCGCCCACGAGGTGATCATCGAAACTCCCGATCACAATGCCAGCCTGGCTACGCTTCCGGCAAAAAGAATCGAAGATGTTCTGTGGGCCTTCCGCGATCGCATTCTCGATCTTAAAAAAGATCGGCGGTTCAAATACATTTTGCTTTTCAAAAATCACGGAGAGGCGGCGGGCGCGTCGCTCGAGCATTCGCATTCGCAGATCATCGCGCTTCCCATCCTGCCGATTTACGTGGTCGAAGAATTGCAGGGGGCGAAACAGTATTACATCTATAAGGAACGTTGCGTGTTTTGCGACGCCATACGGCAGGAGATGGACAGCGGGATTCGCGTGGTGGCGGAGAACGAAGATTTTCTTACGCTCGCGCCGTATGCTCCGAGGTTTCCTTTCGAAACCTGGATTCTTCCCAAGCGGCACGAATCTGCATTTGAAAATTCGTCGTCGCACATGTTCGAAAATCTCGCGAAGGCGCTCAAGCTTTTGCTGATGAAAGCGGATCGGGTGCTCGATAATCCACCATATAACCTGGTGGTGCACACTTCGCCGGCGCAGGATCCGGCGAACGAGTATTACCACTGGCACATTGAATTCATGCCTAAGCTGACGAAGACGGCGGGATTTGAGTGGGGAACTGGTTTTTATATCAACCCCACCCCACCCGAAGAGGCGGCGAAATTTTTGCGGGACGCGCGGGTTGAGGATGGGGACGCAGGTCAGAGGTCAGAANNATCTGACCTCTAACTTCTGACCTTTCTGGCGTTACCCCTGCGTGCGGTCGAGAACCTCTGCATGCCAAGCCATCTGAATTGCCTCCAGCTTAGCTTCATTCGACTTCGCAGGATCGTCCTTAAAATTCGGTAGCGCCGTCACGTACTTATGCAGGTCGGTAAATCGAATCGCGAGAGGATCGACCTCTGGATGAGCTTCGGAAAGTTCTATTCCAATGTCTTCAGCATCGCTCCAAATGAGTTGTTTCGGCATGAGGTATCGCTCCTAAAGTCTTTGTCGTATCGCTTAATCGGTCCCTATCAGGCCTTTACTGAGAGCTGCCAACTGAGAGCTGACAGCTCGCTTTTCTAGTGCTCTTCCGAAACGTAATT
>PLBX01000270.1:3544-3725 GCA_003135495.1 Acidobacteriaceae bacterium
AGCAGCGACTCTTCCTTGCCATGATCTTTATAGGGCAACTTTCCGTGCTCGAAGGTCACGGTCTTGCCTTCTGGCAGAAACGTGACTTCGACTGTGTTTTCTCCAGGAGCATCGACTGTGGTGGTTCCGGTTCCCTGCGTTTTTTCTTCCATATGAAGATCCCCTATTCAAAATCTGCTTT
>PLBX01000390.1 GCA_003135495.1 Acidobacteriaceae bacterium
ACGGTCGATCCGCACTCGCCGTCAAAGTACCGAGTGAACGGGACTGTGTCTAATATGCCGGAGTTCCGCGAAGCTTATCACTGCGCGGCAAATGCGCCGATGGTGAATCAGAACGCTTGCCGGGTGTGGTAATTCGTTATTAGGGGCTTTGGGCCGAATTGGCCGGGCGGGGATGCCTGGCGCTCCATCAATTATCGTGCTGNNTGGGCGTGATAGCTGGAGCGGACTAGCGGGCCGGACTCTACGTGTTTGAATCCGAACTTCAGCGCTTCATTTTTTAGCGAGACGAATTCCTGCGGCGAATAGTAGCGCGTCATTGGAAGATGATCTTTGGAGGGGCGCAAATACTGGCCAATGGTCAGAATATCCACGCCGCGTTCTCCTAGATCGCGGAAGACCTCGATGAGTTCCGTGGTCTCTTCGCCGATGCCGACCATCACGCCGCTCTTGGTTACCGTGTCCGGATCCCACTTCTTGGAATTTGATAAGAGGTCAAGCGTCCGCTTATAGCGAGCGCCCGACCGCACTGCGCGATAGAGTCGCGGTACGGTTTCGGTATTGTGATTGAGGACGTTCGGCTTGGCCTCGAGAACGATGCGCAGCGGTTCTTCCAGTCCTTGAAAATCTGGAATCAGAACCTCGACCCGGCAATCGGGGACTAGCTCGCGAATTTCGCGGATAGTCTCGGCAAAAATCTTTGCCCCGCCCACGTTGTCATCATCGCGATTCACACTGGTTACGACGGCATGCTTCAGGCCGAGGGTAGCGACGGCTTCGGCAACGCGGCGCGGCTCGTCCCAGTCGATCGCCTGAGGACGCCCTTTAGGGACAGCGCAGAAACCGCAGCGGCGGGTGCAGATATCGCCCAAGAGCATGAAGGTCGCGGTGTGATGATCCCAACATTCGCCGATATTGGGGCACTGCGCCGACTCGCAGACGGTGTGCAATCCGAGGCCGCGAGCGAGCTTCTTCAGGTTGTGAAAGTTTTCTCCGACTGGCGCCCGGGCCTTGAGCCATGCGGGCTTAGGCGTTGGAACCCTGGGACCGAGATCAATCTGGATGAGCTGTGACGAGGCCGACATTATGATCAGAGATTGCGATTCAGCGATGGGTCGTACACACTCAATCGCGACAAGTTTAAGTTTATCAGGTTGCTTCGAATGCTTCGATGGCAAGCCCCTGAAGGGCTTCGGACGCGGACAGCTTGCGATATCGCTGAAGCGATACCCTGATACGAAACTCCTATACGCAATCGTGATACGAACCTACGGTTATCCCAGTGGTTCGAACAAGTGGCCTTCAGTGCGGGCGCCGAGCTTGGGGAGATCTTTCTTTGCGAACTGCAAAAAATGAGGCGAGGTGCGATGGGCTTCGAGAGCGGCATCGTCCTTGTATTGCTCGTAGATGAAGAACCGGCGGGGATCGGTCTTGTGTTTGTGGACCTGATACATGAGGCAGCCGGGTTCTTTGCGGGATTCCGCGGTGAGTTTTTCAAAGACCGCAACGACTTCGGACTCGCGTCCGGTTTTAGCCATCCAGGTTACAGCCAATACAACCATTTATATCTCCGTTCTCGTTACGACGGGCCCCTGAAGGGGCTTCGGATACGAACGACTTGACGGTATCGCTGAAGCGATACCCCGATACGAAACTTGGATCTGCTGCGCACGGAACTGAACTCGTAAAAAAACTTGACCATAAAAACTTGAATCAACGACATGCGAAATCGCGATCTACACAGCTTTTGACAATCCCAACTCATTTATAAAATCATCGACCAGGATCGTCTGCTCACGATCAGGGCCGGTGGAGATCATTGCTACTCGCGCTTTGGTTTCTTTCTCTATGAAGGATAGATAATCGCGCGCGGCCTTTGGCAACGCTTCAAAAGTTCGGATGGCGGTTGTTGGAGTCGCCCATCCCGGCAGGTTGCGATAGACGCATTCGATCTTCTCGTAGCCGCAGGCCTGGGCTGGCACTTCTTCGGTTTCCTTGCCGTCGATTTTATAGCCGACGCAGACTGGAATCTCGGTGAGGTGATCGAGCACATACAACTTAGTTACGACCAGCCACGAAATGCCATTAATCATGCCAGCGTAACGAAGCAGAGGAAGATCGAGCCAGCCAGTGCGGCGAGGGCGTCCGGTGACGGCGCCGAATTCGTTGCCGCGTTTGCGCAGATCGTCCCCTTGTGCGTCGAGAAGTTCAGTTGGGAACGGGCCGCCGCCGACGCGAGTGCAGTAGGCTTTGGTGATTCCGATGACGGTGTCGATCGACGTGGGAGGCACGCCGGTTCCGGTCGCGGCGCCTCCGGAGGTTGCGCTCGATGACGTGACGAACGGATAGGTGCCATGATCGATGTCTAGCATGGTGCCTTGCGCGCCTTCGAAGACGATTGACTTGCCTTCCGCGAGAGCGTGATTCAGCAACAGCGCGGTGTCGCGGACGAAGGGACGAAGTTGTTCGGCGACGTCTGCGTATTCCTGAAACATTTTGTCGGCATCGAGCGGCTCCGAGTTGAAGAGCGCATGCGCAATCATGTTCTTTTCGCTACAGGCATTCTCGACATGCGTGCGTAGGAGTTTTTTGTCGAGAAGATCGGCGACACGCAATCCGCGGCGTCCCATTTTGTCTTCATATGAAGGGCCGATGCCGCGGGATGTGGTTCCAATTTTGACGCGGCCGGGAGCATTTTCGGAGCCCAGTTCCATCATGCGATGGTAGGGAAGAATTACTTGCGCGCGATTTGAAACGAAAAGATTGCCGTCAACTTTTACGCCTGCGGCTCGCAGCGAAGCGACCTCTTTTAAGAAGGCAATCGGATCGATGACTACGCCATTGCCGACTACGCTGGTGCACTCGGGGCGGAGGATGCCGCCGGGCACAAGCTGCAGAACGAATTTTTTGCCATTGATAATGACGGTGTGTCCGGCATTGTGGCCGCCGGCGTAGCGGGCAACCACGGAAAAGCTCTGAGTAAGAACATCGACAATCTTGCCCTTGCCCTCGTCGCCCCATTGGGCGCCGACGATCACGATTCCCGGCACGTTGACGGAGTCTAGTGGCCCGTCTGGGCCGCCTGGAGCGCTGCGCCGCCCTCGTCGGCGAGCGGATAGGCCACGCG
>PLBX01000075.1 GCA_003135495.1 Acidobacteriaceae bacterium
ACGCTGGGGCGAGGGGCACCCAGTGCTTCGCTTAGGAGCAGATTTGACCAAGGGCCGCCAACAACCGTTCCTCCTGTGACATTCGGGTTAACTGCTAATAGTCCGCCGTGAATGCTTCAGGTGCTGTCCAAATTTAACGGCCGGAAAAGCCAATTTTGACAAGTATGATATTGGCTCGTAGCCGGGAAAGCAAAATGGAAATTCTGGGTTACTTGGTCACTCTTAAGAGCAGTCTGCTCCTCATTCGGGAGGTCATGGTTTTGTCGTCCAATACATGCTTCAGAATCAAGCGTCCGCAGATGAGTCTATTGATGGCCCTGCCGCTTGCAGCCTTCAGTCTCCATGCCCAGACGAAGACGCCCGATGTCCCGGCGGATTTCGTAGTCAAGAACGCGACCGTGATGACTGCTTCGCACGGCACAATTGAGCGCGGAAGCGTCTGGGTTCACCAAGGCAAGATTGCGGGAGTCGGCGCGACGGTCAACGCGCCCGCGGACGCGACTGTCATCAATGCCACGGGCAAATTCCTCACGCCCGGCATCATCGACCCGCACTCCCACTCCGCCCTCGGCAATGATGTGAATGAAGCCACTAGCCCGGTCACCCCCTCCATGATGATGATCGATGCTTTCGACAACATGGACAGCGCACTCTATCGAGCATTGGCCGGCGGAGTCACCACGGAGCTGCTGCTACATGGATCAGCCAACGTGATTGGCGGCCAGGCAGTTGTGATCAAGAACAAATACGGTCTCCCACGCGATCAGATGCTCTTTCCCAACGCGCCCCGTTCCATCAAGTTCGCCAGCGGTGAGAATCCCAAGCGCGTATATGGCCGCCGCAATGAACTTCCCTCGACGCGCATGGGCACTTTCGAAGTAATGCGCCAGTCCTTTGAAGATGCGAAAGCCTACATGGCAAGCTGGGACGCGTACAACGCCAGGGTTGCCAGGAACGACAAAGATGCCGTGGCGCCCAAGCGTGACCTAAAGCTCGAAGCGCTCGCTGACGTCCTGCGGGGCAAACTCCAGGTCCAGATCCACTGCTACCGCGCCGACGAATTGCTTACAGAAGAGGCGATCGCCAAAGAATACGGCTACAAGATCCGCGCCTTCCACCATGCTCTCGAGATGTACAAGGTCGGCGATCAAATTGCGCCGACGGGCACGGCTATCGCCACCTTCGCCGACTGGTGGGGCTACAAACAGGAGGCGTGGGATGCAATTCCGTGGAACGCCGTGCTAGCCATGCGCAAAGGCGTGCGCGTCGCCATCAAGAGCGACTCCGAAGATTACACGCGCCGCCTCAATCAGGAGGCCGCCAAAGCCATCCGTTACGGCGGAGCAACCGAAGAGGAAGCCTTGAAGATGATCACCCTCAACGCCGCATGGATCGTAGGCGTAGACGATCGAGTCGGCTCCATCGAAGTAGGCAAAGATGCCGACCTCGTGATCTGGGACGGATACCCCCTCTCAACCACCGGCGTCCCCGAAAAAGTTCTAATCGATGGCGATCTATACTTCGACCGCTCCCTCCCCGGCCTGGGAACCACCCATTACAGAGAGGCCGAATAATCATGAAAAATAAAATTAAAATTAATGTCATCCTGAGCGAAGTGGCCGCCGCGCAAAGCGCAGCAGCCACGCAGTCGAAGGACCCCTACACCCACCCCATGTGGATGTGGAGCGGGCGCCCCCGCCCGCTGCCCTTGTCTTTGCTCTTGCTTTTGCTCTTGACGTTGACCTTGATCTCCCCCCTCTCACTCCAAGCCCAAACCAACCCCATAGCCCTAAAAAACGCCAAGCTCCTAACCATCACCCACGGAGTAATAGAAAACGGCTCCGTAGTAATGCAAAACGGAAAAATCACCGCCGTAGGCGCCGCCACTTCCGTCAACATTCCACCCGATGCAAAAATCATCGACGCCTCCGGCATGACCATCTATCCCGGCCTGATCGACTCCGAGACCAGCCTCGGCCTTACCGAAATCTCCGCCGAAAATATGACTAACGACATGATCGAATTGAGCGACGAGATCATGCCTCACATGCACACCGCCGACGCCTTCCACGCCGAGTCGGCGTTGATCCCCGTAGCGCGCCTGAACGGCATCACCAACGCGATCGTCGCTCCCGGAGGCGCAGACACTCTCCCCGGCCAGGATTCGTTCATTCAGCTAGCCGGAGCATCAGCCCCAGAAATGCTATTGATCCGCGACAACGCCATGCCGCTCAACTTCACCGGCGATGAGCGCCGCAACAAAGGCGGCTTCGAGAAGCGCAAATTCCCCTCCACCCGCATGGGTCTCGCCGCGCAACTGCGCCAGGCATTCATTGACGCGCAGGATTACAAAGCAAAATGGGGAGAGTACGACCGCAAAAAATCCGAAGCCGGGCAGAATCAAAATAATAATAATAATAATAATAAAGAAAAGAAGTCCGACCCCGTCCCTCCCAAGCGCGATCTCAAACTCGAAGCGCTAATCCCATACCTCGAAGGCAAAAAGACAATTGTCCTCGCCGCCGAAAGCCCGAGCGATCTCCAAACCGCCGTCAGCCTGGCCAACGAATTCCATCTGAAATTCGTGCTCAACCACATCGCCCACTCGCAGCCAGTTCTCGACTATGTTGCCAGCCTCAAGGTGCCCGTCATCGTCGGTCCGATCTACGAAGCTCCCAAAGAAGACGAGCGTTACGACGCCGTCTACAGCCTTCCCGCGCAGCTCTACAAGCGCGGAGTCAAAATCCTCTTCGCCTCCTACTCCGCCCACAACGTCCGCAACCTCCCCGACGCCGCCGGATTCGCCACCGCCTTCGGCCTCCCCTACGACGAGGCGCTAAAAGCAATCACCCTCAACCCCGCCGAAGTGTGGGGAGTAGCCGACCAGCTAGGCTCGCTTGACGTAGGCAAAACCGCCAACATCGTTGTAGCCAACGGCGATCCGCTGGATGTAAAAACCGACGTAAAACAAGTCTTCATCCAAGGCCGCGAAATCCCGATGACCAGCCGCCAAACTCAATTGCGAGACGAATACTCAAAGTGAGTTCTGAACAACCGCCGAAGTAAAACCTCTTTGTCATCCTGAGCGGTGTAGTTGCTGCGCAAAGCGCAGCAGCTACGCAGTCGAAGAGCCTGCCCTGA
>PLBX01000165.1 GCA_003135495.1 Acidobacteriaceae bacterium
AAGTCGACGGGCATTCGCGCCACGGTCGTCACGCCCACCACTATGATGATTAAGCAGAGCATGATGATGAAAAATGGATATTTGATGGCGAAGCCCGACATCTAGTGAGCTCCTTGATCGGCATCGTACTTTTCATCAGCCATGGTGCTTTCTTTGGGATCGACGAGTTGGCCTTGCCGATATTTGGCGAGATTTCCAACGATTACCCGGTCGCCCTCGTTTAAGCCGGAGACTACCTGTATCCGGTCGGGGCCCTCGATTCCCGTCTGAATTTCGCGTACTTCAACATGGTTATGAGAATTGACGAAGAGCACGGTGGTCTTGTTCTCGTCCCGATTAATCGCCTGAACGGGAAGAGTCAGCGCGTTGGGCGCGTTCTGCACTCGCAAGGCAACTTCCGCATACATGCCCGCGGTCAATTTGTAGTCTTTGTTCGGCACGTCGACTTCGACTTGCATGGTTCGAGTCGAACGGTCGAGGGAGTCCGTGGCGCGAATTACTTTGCCGGTGAAGTGCCCGTCGGTGGCTTTGACGCGAACGTCAGCCGGTTCGCCATCATGCACGCTTGACACGAGAGACTCAGGAACGGGAATACGCAAGCGCAGGACGTTGACCTGCGACAACTTCACGACGGGCATTGAGTTCGTATTCGAAGTGCCGGCTTGAATCAGTGACCCAGTATCGGCGTAGCGCCAAGTTACGATTCCGTCAAACGGCGCCGTAATACGAGAGTAATCGGACATTGCGGCATAGTGTTTCCGATCCGCCTGTGAGACTTGTAACTGTTGCTTCGAGGCCGACAAGGCAGACTTTGCTGCATCCACCTGGGCCTGCGAAGAACGATCCTTAGCGGTGACGTCATCGAGTTCCTGCTCCGCGATCAGGCCGGGGCGCGCTTCGGATGCTTGCTTCAATCGCGTTGCTGCCGCGTGCAGTGCGGCGTGATCGGCTTCCGCGCGGGCAACGTCATTCTCGGCCCGCGATATTTCTTCCTGGCTGTGACGCACGCCGGCCGATGCTGCCTGTTCCTGCGCGACTAATTCGGGGACTTCAAGATTGGCGAGCACTTGCCCTTGATGGACACGATCGCCAATATCGACATTGATATTCCGAATGTAGCCAGTCACCTTGGCGTGGAGTTCTACTTCCTGATAGGGCAGGAACTCGCCGGCAATGGACAGAGTGTTGGAGAGCTGCGTTCGCTTGGCTTCCACCACGGCTGCGGTTGGAGGCGCATCGGCGGAGACGGAAGAAGAGGAATCGCCGGAGTGGCCGCATCCGGCGGAAACAGCTAGACAAACTGCGACCAGGACAATTGCAGTGGCGGTTGCAAGAGACTCCAAAAATGATTTCTTACACATGTCCACAGTCACCCGTTGGTGGTGTTAACTTTGGCGAACTGATGGCCGATTCAGAATCGGCGAGACATAAGAAACTACTTAACAGCTTACATGTTCCTGTCAAAATCAGCTCCTACGATGCGGTCCGCGACCTCGGCGGAAAGGGGAAAAAAGGGTGCAGCTAGCGCGTATTACGACTGCACCCCGGGGAAGACCGGTTTTAGGGCTATTCCAAGTCGATTTGAAATTCCGAGGTGGAAGACGCCCTGGAGTTCCGCCTTTAACTCGGTTAATAGCTATTAGCTGATTTGCGGTCTCGCTTTGCGAAGCTCGAACGACGCTACCGAATTAAGTGGGAACAGAAAATGCTGGGGTCAGCAGCAGGGAGGGGGACGGTTATAGAGCCATGTCTCGGACGTAAGATTCGTCGCAGGTATAACTGCCGAGACGGTTAGAACGGAAGACCGGGGCGGTTGATATAAAGCGAGACGGACGGCTGGGGCGGTCCACTGGACGGCATTGGCCCGAAGGTGCTGCCTTTTGGCATCCGGAAGCTCGCATTTCGCGGTCGTTGATTTCTGGACCGATGGGCTCAGAACCGTGAAGCGGGTGGCAACGCTAGCGGTAAGAGAACAAATCACCAAAACAATAGCCGCCGACCAGCAGCGGGAGGCAAAGCTTGTCCGATGGCGAGAATGTTCTAGCATAACCATGTGGATTCCAGAAAATGAACGATCTACGACACATTATACATGGTCATTTTTGGAGTCGACCAGCCACACAGGCCCCTGGGTTCCTACTCTTTTGACGCCATTCGACGGGCGTAGGTTGCACTTTTCGCGGGTGATCGCTCGAGGGGAGCGCTCATATCCATTCACAATTGGAGTAATTACAAAGCCTTATAAAGCAAAATCGCTCCGGTGCGGAAATTTGCACCGGAGCGATCAGGTTCCTTTGCGAGACCCAGCGCTACGGCAAGTAGTAGCGGAAAGAGGTCATGAACATGTTGTCGACGCCGTGCGGATCGACGTACGTTCCTTTCGTAGGACCGGCGCCCGCCCATGCGTTTCGGACCAGATAGGAGTACTGCGGACCGAATTGTATTCTTCCCTTAGCACCGTTATAGGGCTTGATCCAGAATCCAAACGTGCCTTCTATGGTGCTTTGGGTCTGGCCGCTGCAGCCACTCAGGCCTCCGAAACCGAATCCGGTTCCGGTTGACGGTACCGTTTCTGTATAGCATCCCGCGTCGGAGAAGGTTGGTGCTCCGTAGCCAACGATGGGGAGCTTGGTGTTGGCAAGGTCGGTTTGATAGCGCCGCTCAACGTACTCCTCGCCGCCATTCATGTAAATATCAAACCGTTTGTGATGACCTTCGAGTGTGGCTAAGGCCTGGTAGCTGCGGAGCGGGGCGAGCGTGCCATTGGGGTTCACAGTTGCGTCCGGCAGACCGGACGTGCCGTAGCGGCCGATGCCGTTTCCGTAGAGTGCGTGGAGTCCAAAGTCGACGTGCTTGGCGAATGTGAAGCGGGCATTTCCGCCGACGCCACCGGCATTTTTCGAAGAGTTGTAGGCTCCGAGCGCAGAGACCGACGTTCCGCACAGACTCGGATTGTCAAGCGGTTCGACGCAGGGATAGACGCGATCACGAAAGCGGCTAAAGATACCGAAAACTTCGTAGTGTCCGAAGCCAGGTTCAAAGGCTGCCTTGACGATGACGTCAGGCATGGCGTTGAAGGAATAGTTAGCAGCGTTGGTACAGGTAGTTACACCGGTGGCGCTGGTGCTGCAAGCGGTGATGCCGCCATTGTAAAGCCCGCCGCCATTGCCGGGGCTGCCCAAGGCAAAATTCGAGGCGTTGCCGCTGGCCGAAAGTGTAGTCTGCGAATCTTCCAAGGAAGCCGCCAGCCAGAAGCGGTTGCCGAAGTTCTTGGCGAGGCGAACGCCGTATTGGCGAGCCCAACTGAAGCCGACGGTATACTGCGGGTCGATGGTCATGGGCAATGCTTCTGACCGGTTGTCCACGCCTTTTTTCGTTTCCGTCACCAAGCTCCACATTTGACCGCCAGTGAAGCTCCAGCCGTTATCGAAGGCCGCCTGCCCCCAAGCCTGGCGTTGGCGAAGAGTGTAGCTGTTGCTCTCGTTGTTGTTGGAAGTAATGCCCGCCGAAAGGAAGTCAGCTTCGTAATAGCCGCTGAGCTTGGCATTGTGGAGCTTGCCCTCGGCGAGCATCGAGATCCTCGACTGCCGGCCGGAACCGAAGAATTCCGAAATCGCATTCTGGCCTGCGCCCGGCATATTCACACTGTTGAAGGGAGTATTAACGTCTGACCCCAAGGCGCGATTGCGATACACGGATTCAGCGGCCAGGAATCCGCCGGGAGTGATGGTGATTCCTTTGTAATGGATGGCGAGCGGGCTCTCTAACGCATCTCTTATGGATTTCTGCGTCTCCTGAATGGTCATCGCATTGTTGGTCGCGGTGGTCTTCAGGTCGGTTACGTCGCTCTTGAGAGCGACTACGGTCTGCTGTTGTTCAGCCGTTTGCTGGACGGCAGTATCGGCTTTGGTTTGCGCTTGAACGGCTGCGCTTTGACTCTGGTCGATGCGCTGCTCCAGTTGCTGAATTCTCTGGTCGCGGGTTTGCACCTGATCGCTTAATTGACGGATCTGCTGCTGCTGGGCATCGATTGCCTGCTTTAATTCGTTGAGCTGCTCGGAAACCGTTGGCCCGGTTTTTTTCGGAGCCGGTCGCTTGTGAACGTTCTTGGTCGTCGCGGTAGTGGTCGTATCCTGGGCCTGAGCGGCGATCACGCTTCCAACCAGCATCATCGACAACACCATAGCCATAAATCGTTTCATCGTTTCGTCTCCTGGAAAAAAAAGTTATCGATTGCGGACACACATCCTTGCGGCACTATTCGCCATCGGCTCATAAAGCAATAAGCTTTAAGTGAGTTATAAGCGTAGATGCGGGGTTGTTAAGAATTGGTTACAGTTAGTTGAATATTCGGTGAATCCACGCTATAGGCAGGAAGACTAAAGGTTTAGGTTGATCTATTTGGGTTGGAGCGGCTCAGGAAATCGAATCACACACGAAAAATCATGACTTCGGTCGCTTTGATCAGGGCTGCCGCGGTTTGCCCGGGCTTGAGTTTCATTTCGCGGGCTGAAGTGGCGGTAATGATGGATGTAATTTGCTGTTCACCTATGGAAAGTTTTATTTCCGCCATCAACCCACTGATGCGGACGCTATCGATACGCCCCACCAGTTGGTTTCGGCCACTGAGACGATGGACTATTTCTTTTCGCTCTGGCGCTGTTTTGGCTCGGGTACGGTAAAGCAGACGATCGACTTCGCTCTGAGGAATTCGATGGTGGCCACCGGCGGTGCGCACGCTCTTGATCTTTCGCGCGTAGATCCGCGCGTAAATCCACTGCCTTATTGTGGGCTAGCTGATTCCGATCTGGAGCGCTGCATCGCGCAGATGCAGCAACATTTCATTTTTCTTGTTGCTACTACTCTCGCTCTTCAGCAGAGCAGCCGAAGAGTGGTACAAATCTCCCCGGCCACTCTGGAGGCTAGTGCTTTATTGAGCGCCCGCTCGCTCGGAACCCAAGCCGGTGTTTGAGCGGACGAGCAGTTCATTGAATTTGTGCTGCGAGGTGGGCTCGTGGCTAAGTAGAGTGCCGACGATGGCTCCAATAAATCCCAACGGGATACTCAGAATGCCTGGATTTTCCAATGGGAACAAAGCCGGGGCCTGGAAAATGTGTCTGGCGGTTCCAACGACGGTGGGGGGGTCGACGGCCATCAAGCTGGGACTGATCAAAATCAGCCCAATCGAAGAGAGCAAGCCTACCGCAAGCCCGGAGACCGCGCCCACCGTATTAAACCTGCGCCAAAAAATTGAGAGCACAATTACGGGCAAGTTTGCCGATGCAGCGACGGCGAATGCGAGTGCCACGAGGAAGGCGACATTTGCAGTCGGTCCAAGGAGAATTGCAATGGTTATGGCCACTGCGCCCACGGCAAAGGCTGAGATGCGGGCCACCATGACTTCCTCTCCCGGTTTACGCTCGACCCCGTTGTGGATGACGTTGGTCCAAAAGTCATGCGAGAAAGAAGTTGTAGCACTGATGGTGAGGCCGGCAACCACGGCCAGGATCGTTGCAAAAGCGATGGCCGAGATGAAAGCGAAAAAGATTGGACCGGCCAGAGCGTTGGCCAACAAAGGCGCGCTCATATTCGTGCCGCCGTGGGTCTTAATAAAATCGGGGCCGACAATGGTGGCCGCACCGAAACCGAGGAACGTGGTCATAATGTAGAAACTGCCGATAAGAACCATGGCCCAGACCACGCTGTTGCGCGCCGTCTTNNAGGCCGGGCTGGAGGAAGTCCTTCACCACCGCGGCGCCCTTGGCATCGTGATAGGAGACTTGGCTGATGGCTCCGAAGAAGGAGCCGAAACTGAAATGGAAGTGCGCCATGACCAGGATGCTCAGCAGAAGGGTGCCGGCCATGAGCAGGATAGCTTTAACGATCTGCACCCAAGTTGTGGCCAGCATGCCGCCGAAGACAACGTAGACGATCATCAGAATACCAACGCCAGTTACTGCCTGGTTGTAAGTGACGTGGCCGCCGAGGAGCAATTTTACTAATGCTCCCGCGCCGACCATCTGCGCGATCATGTAAAAGGTACTGACGGTGAGAGTACTAAGCGAGGCCATGGCACGTACGGGGCGCGGCTTAAGGCGGTAGGCAAGAACGTCCGCCATGGTGTACTTACCCGCGTTACGAAGCGGTTCCGCTATCACTAATAGGACGGTCAGGTAAGCCACCAGCCAGCCCACCGAGAACATAAAGCCGTCATAACCCTGAAAGGCGATGATGCCGGCGATCCCTAAGAAGGATGCGGCGCTCATATAGTCGCCAGCCACGGCGATACCGTTCTGCCAGCCTTTAATTTGACGGCTCGCGGCAAAATATGCGGTAGCGCCGGAGGAGCGTTTGGAGGCCCAATAGGTGATGCCAAGAGTGATAGCTATGAACAGCAGAAACATAAACAGCGGAACATTCGCCATAACTACTTGCCTCCCTTAGGGACTTCGGCTTTGTCCACAATATCTTTTGCCAGACGGTCAAAATCGTTGGCAGCTCTTACATAGAGTCCGGCGATGAGCCAGGCGACGAAAAACTGGGACAGCGCGAAAAGGTAAGCAAGGTTTACCACGCCGATAACTCGCGTCGACATAAACCGAGGCGCGTAACCTACAAGGACTGGCAACGCGAAATAGTAGACGACGAAAAACACAAACGCAGGAATGATGAAGATGCGCTTGGTGGCCATTAGATCCTTAAATGCCTGGCTCTCTGCGATCGTATCCCACGTTGTCTGGGACGCTTGGTAGCGCTCTGCGGGGCGCATGTTAGCTTGGGTCACCGCTTCCACCATAAAGCTCCTCTCTTGCTCGGACTCGCTATGCAGCATACGTTTCGAACTGAATAACTTAAGACTGGCGGGGGACGTTGTAATCGCATCCCAAAATGCGATGTCAATTCAACCCCACCCCGTTGACGGCAAGGATTGTACTCCCAGGCCCATAACACTACTAACGAAAAGTTAGAAACATTGACTTTCTCGGCATAAACATGGACTTGGACAGGGGCTGAACTTTATGTAGATTTTGGGCCTTGTGCTGCATTCCCCATCACCTGCCGCAGTGACAGGCATCACTGCCTAAGGTTGGTAGGCGAGGCAAAATCCACGGCGTCCTGCTACCATGCTGGGCAGCGTGCTGCTCGGAGGTTCTCATGAGCGCTCTCACCGTTCCGCCACCAGTTCCGAAGCCTGATTCGAAAGATTCCCGTCCAGATTCCACTTTTACGGCAAAGCCAGAAAACATCTCTAACTTGCTGGCCCTGGATGAGGAATATGCCGCTCCACTTATTGTGGCTCGCAACACACTGCAGCAGGACTGGCTGGGCGAGTGTGCACGCGCACGCAAGGATCCTGAAGGTTTCTGGGGGGCATACGCCAATCGTTTTAGCTGGTCGCGTAAGTGGGACAAGGTGCTGGAGTGGGATGGCATTCACCACCAATGGTTTACGGGCGGCAAGACTAATATCACCATCAATGCCCTGGATCGCCATGCTAATTCCGACCGGTGCAATCGCGCCGCCTTCATCTGGCTCGGCGAGAACGGCAGCGAGCGCATCGTCACCTATGGACAGCTTTACCGACTGGTATGCCGGTTCGCGAATGGGTTGAAGTCGCTGGGCGTGGTGAAGGGCGATCGGGTGATCATTTATATGCCGCTCACGATTGAGGGCGTGGTCGCGATGCTGGCCTGTGCCCGCATCGGCGCGATTCATTCGGTTGTATATGCGGGGCTCGGTCACACCGCGCTGCGTGACCGCATCACTGACGCGCAAGCGAAGGTGGTGATTGCCGGAGATATCGGCTACCGGCGCGGCAAGACGGTTGCCCTCAAAGCGATTGTGGATGAGGCGGTCGACAAACTGGAATGCGTTGAGAAGGTGGTGGTGTTTTCGCGCGGCGGCGCCGAGCTTGTTGGACCGCGCGAAATTGACTTCAACGATCTGCTTAAGTTCTCTGCTTTTTGTCCCGCCGAAGAAATGGACAGCGAGGACCCGCTGTTTCTGCTCTACACCTCCGGTTCAACCGGCAAGCCAAAGGGTGTAGTCCACGTGCATGGCGGCTTCATGGTGGGAACGACTTATCATCTGGAGAATTACTACGACGTGGGAGATCGCGATATATTCTGGTGCACTTCGGATATTGGATGGGTTGTGGGACATTCCTACATTACTTATGCGCCGTTGTGCGCGGGTGTAACTACTCTGTTCCGCGAAGGGGCGATTGATTATCCGAATCCTGGAGTAGCGTGGGAAATAGTTGAGCGTTATGGCGTGACTAAGATGTTCACCGCGCCCACCGCGCTGAGAATGTTCATGCGTCATGGCGAGAGTTATCCGGCGGCGCATGATTTGACCAGCCTGCGCGTGATTGCTTGCGCGGGAGAGCCACTGAATCCGGAAGCATGGCGTTGGGCACAGACTTATCTTGCCGGAGATGGGAAGTGGGGATACGTGATCGACAACTGGTGGCAAACGGAGCTGGGAGGACCAACTCTAGGCACACCGCCGACGATGGCGACGCGTCCGGGGAAAGTGGGAGTGGCGATGCCGGGAGCCGAGGCGGATGTGCTGGATGAAAATGGCAACTCGGCGCCGCCAAATGTCGGCGGGCGGCTCGTACTTAAGCGTCCGTTTCCGCACATGCTGCGAACGGTGTGGCGCGACCCGGCTCGTTATGAGCGCGACTGGCAGGTTATTCCGGGATGTTATGTGACGGGCGATGTCGCCATGAGGGATAAGGACGGATACATCGCCGTGCTTGGACGCTACGATGACGTGCTGAATGTTGCCGGGCACCGGATTGGAACGGCTGAGGTGGAGAGCGCGCTGGTGTCACATCCGGCGGTGGCGGAGGCTGCGGCGATTGGCGTGCCCGATGCGATGAAGGGCGAGACTATAAAAGTATTCGTGCAGGTGCGAGCTGATCATGTGCCGTCCGAAGCTTTGTCTGCGGCGCTGATTGAACACGTTCGGCGAGAGTTGGGGCCGATCGCGACACCATCGTCGCTGGAATTTGTGGCGGCTTTGCCGAAGACGCGGTCCGGCAAGATTCTGCGCCGCATTTTAAAGGCGAAAGAGGCCGGGGTGGATGCGGGGGATGTGTCCACCATGGAGAACTGACTTCATCGCGACTGCGACTTTTTCACATGTAAGCTTGCATTAGCGTACTATTTCGCAAGTGGCGGATTTCTATCTTTCGCCTGACATGTCGTTGCGCTCTACTTCTGCGAGTCGCGACAAGAAAATAAAAAAAAACGGAACAGGGGCGTGGATGGCAGTAATCGTTGAATGGGAATCTGTAACTCGGAATTTCTTCGTCTCACGGTTTTATTTTTTCCAGTCTTGATTTTTTCTGGCCTCTTTTGTCATACGTCTTTGGTGGCGGCGCAGGAAGGTCCTTACATTGTGACGTACGACCACTATCTGGAAGAGCCCGGGAGTCTGGAAGTGGAATATTTTTCTACCTTCGGCACGCAGCGCCATGGCAACGATTTCGACGCTTGCTCGAGAATGCGAAATTTTAGATGGTGAGGCGATCCTGGAAGATACTGCTAGAAGATTACTACTAAAGTTGCCACGCAGCCCGCGAGCTGCGTGGGGCGTATTGCTCGTCATATTCCGGCAACTCAAGTCTTGCTGCAACTTGAGCTTGCCGTATTACTGCATGCTCCCGCCCATGGGAACATAACGGAATTTTTTGCCGTCGAAGAATAAAGCCGAACTCTCTTCCATCTCGCCCGCTTCTTCAACATACACCGCTTCGATATTTTTCTTTTTGAGTCTCATTTTTCTAACCGAGATGGTTCGATACGGCAAATTCACGACCACGAACTTCGCCTTCGGAGTTTCTGAACGCCACGCTTTCGGGCCACTACCGTGAATGACCAGCATCACAAGCCCGCGCCGGGCCGGATCAGGCTCACTGAATGTGGTAGTAATTCTGGGATCGCCATAACCAAAAAAATCGTAGTAAGGATCCACAACCGTGTAGTTGTGTTCCCCCTGGTCAAGCATTGGATTCTTGCAGCGGGCTGCAATCACGACGTCTTCGACCCCGTCGCCATCCAAATCGCCGAATACGGCTGGAACCTCGGGGACCAAGGTGAAGTCTTTGCCGAACTGCTGGCGAACGAAATCGCTATCCACAATGTGGTTTTCCGATGGAACCTGCGCCAAGGCTGACGCCAGCAACGTAACGCACAAAGCTGGGAGTAGAAATGCTTTTCTCATTTATTCACTGTAGCCTCGCGGCGTCACCAAGGGCAGGTAACGAAAGTCATCTATTGGAGGCGGAGCGTATTGGAGGGAGAGCGCGTCCGGCCAAGTTCGTACGGCGCAACCGCGGCTCGCTGTACTATACTAATCGCCCCTATGAAGGTTTTTGTGATTGTTCCGGCGGCCGGACTTGGCACGCGTATGGCGTCGCCCTCCGCCGCCAAACCCAAGAAGAAAGCGCCGACCAAGCAGTTTAAGGAACTGGGGGGCGTGCCCATTCTCGTCCATACATTGCGCAAATTCGCCGCCACCCCTGAGGTTTACGAAATTGTCGTTGCCCTGCGGCATGACGAGATCGCCGGGTTTCGCACGCAACTGGAAAGTGAATATCCGGAGATTCTGGCCAAGCGTCTGCAGTTGGTCGAGGGCGGAGAGCATCGCCAGAATTCGGTCGCGAGTGCATTGGCCCGAGTAGCAGCCGATCCCGAGGACATCGTATTGGTTCATGATGCGGTTCGTCCGTTTGTGACGCCGGAGATCATCGCTAACGTGATTGAAGCCGCGCACAAGTATGGAGCCGCGATCGCGGGCTGGCCCGCAGTGGACACGGTGAAACAGGTGGAAAGAACTGCGGAAGGCGCGCTGATCAAGGCAACCATTCCGCGGGCCAGCGTGGTGATGGCGCAGACTCCTCAGGGCTTTCGCTATTCGATACTAAAAAGGGCGTTTGACGATGCGATTGCGGACGGATTTCTCGGAACCGACGAGGCTTCGCTGATCGAACGCGCGGGACTGCCGGTGATGGTGATTATGGGATCGCATCGTAATATAAAAATCACGACTCCGGCGGATATGGAACTGGCGGAGTTCTATTTGAAGAAGTCGGAAAACTTATCTTGAAACCTGAAATGCGTATTGGCTACGGCTGGGACTCGCACGAATTCAAGTCCCACATCCCGCTAAAAATCGGCGGAGTGACTCTGCCACACGATAAAGGTCTCGGCGGCCATTCCGACGGAGACGTGTTGCTGCACGCCATCACCGACGCTCTGCTTGGCGCCATCGCCGGCCCTGATATCGGATCGCTCTTTCCTCCCTCCGATGCGCAGTGGAAGAACGCCGACTCCGCCGTGTTTCTGCGCGAGGCGCTGAAGCGCGTCAAGGCCGCCGGCTACGAAATAGTGAATCTAGACTCCACGCTAATTCTTTCGACGCCGAAAATTGGCCCGCACGCGAACGCCATTCGTACGCGCGTTGCGGCGTTGTGCGGCATCGAGGGAGACTGCGTTGGCATCAAGGCAAAAACGCCGGAGGGCATGGCGACGGAGAATGCCGCGATTGCCAATGTCGCGGTGCTGCTGAAGCGCAGCTAAATAAATTAACTGTCATCCTGAGCGAAGCGAAGGATATGCATTCTGTGGGAAAATGCACAGGATATTCGCGTCACTCACGATAACATTGAATTTCAAAAATTATCAGACGGTCTTGATACTGCTGGCGGACCTAAACTCTCCCGCGGACTCCTCGCGTTTCGCTTTTGCCGCTTCAATGAAGGCGTGAAAAATTGCGTTCGCGGACTGCGCCAACTCCGGCGGCTCGTTCACGCTTCGTTCAGGATGCCATTGCACCGCCAGCACAAAATGATCGGGCG
>PLBX01000260.1:0-7728 GCA_003135495.1 Acidobacteriaceae bacterium
AACTGGGCGTCCATAGCGGACTTCTGGTGAAAGGCAAGGTCAGTGTGGCAGTCGCGACGCTATACGAGTAAATCGCGCCCAAACATATACGAGTGAACAATGAGCGAAAACGCCATGCATAGAGCTATGCATAGCGTTTAAACAAAGAGCGAGTCAAAGAGGAAAGTAAACTATTGCGGTTCGGTCTTACCCGCATGAGGCGTTTGCGCGGTCAAAAGGTCGACGANNTTTAGCTGGGTGAGGAGTTTGCGCGGTCAAAAGGTCTACGAACATTTTGTAGAATTTGTCGGTGTCGAGATCGACCTGAACTTCGACTGAGCGCACATCGCGCTTGGGCTTATCCAGATCTGACCACGTTAGCGTGTCTCCATAACTCGCACCGCGGTCGAGTTCAATGTCCATATATAGATTTTCTTTTTTAATAATCAGGCTGGGATCGAGCCACGCCGCCGACGTTAGTTCGTCCCATAAATAGTTATACGACCCGCGCAGGCGCGCGTACTTGCCAATGTACTGCGCCGCCGGCGAATTGCTGGACTTGATCTTGTCGATCAATTCATTTGTCATTCTTGTTTTCACGGATATGTCGACGGGCGTGCAGACAATTTTTTTCCACGGAGCGCGCAGTACGATGTGAGCCGCCTCCGGATCGAACCACAAGTTGAATTCGCGCCTCGGCGTATTTGTGAATTCAGGATCAGGCGTCTCCGGGCTCAGGCTCGCGCCCATGAACACTAATTCTTTGGCCAGGCTCGGAAATTCGGGATCAATCGAAATTGCGAGCGCCAGGTTAGTCATCGGGCCGCCCTCGTAGATCGTGACCTCGTGGGGATATTTATGCACCATGCGGATAAGGAAGTGCGCCGCATCTTCATCGGACACCTTGGCGGTGGGCTTGCCTTCCGGCATTTCGCCAAGTTCGCGCGGCGCGTGATAGAAACGCGGAGTCCACGCTCCCAGCCACGCGAACGTGCCGTAGTGTTGCTCCATTAACTCCGTCTCTTCTTTCGTACGAACCAGCGGATATTCTGCTCCGCGTAAAACGGGAATATCCGTCCGTCCAATAAGTTCGAGCATGCGCAATGTGTGCGCGATCTCTTCGGTAAGCCATGCGTCTCCGGTAACGACCGTGATACCCAACACCTCTGCTTGCGGAGACTGAACGAGCAGAAGGATAGATTGCTGGTCGGTTCCGGCGGGTCCCGCCGCGTCCTGATCGATAATTATCTTGCGTCTTTGCTGGCCGAATGAGAAAAGAGACGCCATCAAAATAATGGTTACAACCGCGATCGACCGCCCTGTTCGACCCGCTTTCATTTGCACTTCAGAATCACACATTTTCTTCACTCTATCTCCACCCAATGTTCACTCTCTCGATTCGATGTCTTACTCGTGGCTACGCTCCTCAAAGATTCGAGGCGGATACCAACAAAACATTTACAAACTGCTGTTATAAAAGCGTGCAATTGTAAAGCCTTTCGGCGGTGTCTGACAATTTATCGATTTTGCCAGTTCGATAATCCGCAGCTAGAATGCCACCATGGAAGATCAATGACGAATGACCATCGACGCTCTTCCCTAATTTTTTCGGAGCCGAAGCGAGTGACTACCAGCTCTTTTCATTCAAATGCAAAGCGCCTGATCGTTTGGGTAAGCGTTGTTGCGTTTCTACTGCTTCGAGTTGATACATTGGCATTCGCACAATCTTCAGGAACCGCTGCCGCAGCTGAAAAATCGAAAAGCACGCTTCAGGGTTACGTTCGCGATTCTACAGGCAAACCGTTGGCGAATGTCGCCGTCACACTGCATTCTGATCTCCCCGCGGTTAGTACCGAAAGACCTGTCCCCTCCGATCGCATGAACTACTCGAGCACTGATGGAGCTTATCGTTTTGGGGAACTTACTCCGGGCATCTACACTTTGCGCGCCGCTGTCGAAGGATATGACACGGTAACCTCGGAGCCCGTGAAACTCGCATCCAGCGAGACCAGAAATATCGATCTTGTTCTCGGTCCACCAAAGGGTGCTATCGGCACCGCTTCTCAGAGAGCATCTGCCAACCAAACACTCAGCGCTCCTCAATTCTTCGACGAACCACAATTCACGGTCGCTGGCGTAACCGCCGGCACAAACGCAGGTGGCCACGGTTCGGACACCGTGCTTCGCACTACGGAGGCGCTCGCCAAGGCAACGATTTCTCTGAGCAAGGACTCGGCTGCAAATTACACTCTCGCCACACCCTCATCAGAAACATCAGCCGTCCGAGAAGAGTCGTTGCGCAAAATACTAACGAACGATCCGAAGAATGCAGAGGCGAATCAGAAGCTGGGGACCCTGCTGGTCGCAAAAGGAAAGGCCGCTGATGCTGTCCCCTATCTACAGCGGGCCTCCCAATTCAAACCGGACGATTCCGACCTTCATCATTTACTCGCCGAGGCTTATGAAGGCAGTGCGCAGCCGCTTGACTCGGTTCGCGAGGATCAGCGCGCAGCAGAGCTTAATCCGAGCGAAATTAATTTATTGGATTGGGGTACCGAACTCCTCACTCATCGCGCGCTCGAAGCCGCAACCGAGATTCTCAGCAGAGGAAATCGTCTTTTTCCAAATTCCGTTCGCATCCTCGTTGCTTTGGGAGTAGCGTGGTACGCGCGAGGTTCCTACGCAGAAGGTACGCAGTGCCTGGTGAATGCTTCCGACCTCGATCCCAACAATCCGACTCCGTATTTGTTTCTGGGAAAAATGGAAGCGGTCGGTACTATTTCGTCGCAAGCCGCAGAGGAGCGCCTGGCGAGATTTGCGCGAGTGCAGCCTGATAACGCTTTGGCCAACTATTACTACGCCGTAAGCCTCTGGCAGCACAGGGAAGCGGCAACCAGCCCGATTGATATGGAGCACAAAAACGCTTTTGACAGTGAACTTTCGGATCGAGTCGAAGCGCTCTTACTCAAAGCGGTTCGGCTTGATCCCAAGTTCGGCGCCGCCTATCTGCAACTGGGAATTTTCTATGCCGAGCGTGGCGACTTTACGCGAGCGATTGCGGCGTATCGGGAAGCAATCGCAACTGCGCAAGAGGACGACACCCTAACAGCAGCGCACTACCGGCTGGCTCAGGCCTACTTGCGCAATGGGGAAAGAGAAAAAGCTCAAGAAGAACTTGAAGTGCATAGGCGGCTGGCCAAAAAAGCCGACGAACAGGCCGTTCGGGAAAGAAACGGAATCCAACAATTTGTGATCTCTCTTCACAACAATACTGTCGAGCCCGCAGTGAAACCTTAAGCACTTAAATCTTAAAGTGATACTTGAATATGGAGCGAGGGCGCCAAATCAATGGCTGGCAGCGTCGGCGTCATAGGTTAGTTTCCCGCCAACCCAAGTCTTAAGCACTTTCACATCGCGGATCTTGACGGGATCGATGACGAGCACATCATCACTCAGCAACACCATGTCCGCCAACTTTCCCGGTGTGATTGATCCTTTCTTGTTGTCTTGAAATTCGGCGTAGGCCGAACCCATGGTGTAGGCCTCAATTGCCTCCTTTATGGTCAGCTTCTGCTCAGGAAACCAGCCATTCGGATTCTTGCCATCGAGGGTGGCGCGCGTCGTCGCCGCGTAAAGGGTGAGCATGGGATTGAGCGGCGCTACGCTCCAATCTGTTCCGAGAGCAAGTCTGACGCCGTGATCCAGAAAAGTACGGAACGCATATGTGCGGCTCGCGCGGTCGCGTCCGATGCGGCCTTCGGCCCAGCGACCATCGTCGATGGCATGGTAAGGCTGTACCGACGCGATGACATGGAGTTGAGCGAAGCGCTCAAAATCTTTCGCCGCCATGTGCTGGGCGTGTTCAATGCGCCAACGGCGATCGCGGACTCCATGCTGCTTTTCGATCTCCGAGTAAATATCGAGGATCGCCGAAATTCCCGCGTCACCGATGGCATGAGTGCAAATCTGCAATCCGGAGGCGTCGGCTCGCATCATGCGATCGTGCATCAGTGAGATGGGATGCATCTCGTCTGAGAGCAAACCGCGATTGCCGGGCTGGTCCGAAAATGGCTCAAAGAAATAGGCGGTTGCTGAACCGAGCGAGCCGTCGGCATAAGCTTTGACCGCGCCAATGCGAAGAAAGGACCCTCCGAACGCCCGCCGGATGCCGATCTTCACCTGGTCGTCGACCTGCGTGATCAGCGGCGCGGCATAAATCCGCGTGGTCAGCTTTCCCTCATCGAGCAGTTCGTTGTACACCGCGATATCGGCGTAATCGGGATTCATGTTCTGCACGCTGGTCACGCCGAGCGACGCGGCATGCCCGAGCGCCCGCTCAATGGCATGACGGCGCTGCTCGTGGGTCAGCGGAGGGATCACCTTAAAAAGCATGTCCTGCGCAGCATCTTTTAAAGCTCCCGTTGGATTTCCATTCTCGTCGCGGACGATGACGCCTCCATCGGGGTCGGGCGTTTGCGCCGTGATGCCAGCGAGTTTCAACGCAAGCGAGTTTGCCAAAACCATGTGACCGTCATAACGATTCACGGAGACTGGCGTGTCCGGTGTGGCGGCATCGATTAATTCTTTAGTGGGCAGCGCTGCGGGATTCCACTTGGTTTCGTCCCAATCACCGCCGACCAGCCATTCATCTTTGGCAAGCTTTGCGGTGCGCTCCCGAATGCGGCGCGCAAATTCCTGCGGGCTGGTGGCATCGTTGAGTTGAACATTGTCGAGTTGAGTGCCGCCATCGACAAAGTGCACATGGGCATCGTTGAAGCCGGGAAGCAATCGCCGTCCTCCGGCATCAACCTCGCGAGTATGCGGACCACGCCAAACCTCGACCTGCTGGCGTGTGCCGACGGCAACGATGCGGTCGCCCAGGATTGCGACCGCTTGCGCCTCTGGCTGCGATGGGTCGACAGTCCAGATCCGCGCGTTCTGAATTATTAAGTCTGCGGCGGGATTTGTCTGCGCGAAGGCACACAGCGAACAAGCGATAACGACGAAAGCCTGCAGTAAGCAGCGCTTCATTCTTTCCTCCACGGATAAGATTCTGTCGTAGAGACGCGGTTCACCGCGTCTCCTCTCTGTGCGCATCACGGCTGCTGACGGAGACGCGGCAAGCCGTGTCTCTACGGGTCGAAAGAGGCGTGCCGTCAGCGTTCTCCCCACTTCAACTTGGTCGCCAGCACTTCGAAAAATGTTTTCTTAAAACGCAGGAGCCGGGCGCAGTGTTCCGACTTTACGCAGCGCACAATGTCACCGTCTCGCGCCGGCATTCCAACCTGTCCATCGAAACTCAAGTAGGCTTCCTCTTTGCCAGTCTTGACATGAATTTCTATCTCCACCGTGTCGCGCACCACGACGGGGCGGTGGGTTAATCCATGAGGAGAGACCGGGGTGATCACGAAGGCATCTACATCGGGATTAAGAATCGGGCCGCCTGCCCCGAGAGAATACGCGGTTGAACCAGTCGGTGTGGCGATGATAAGGGCGTCGGCCCGGTAGCTGGAGACGAACGCCGCATCCACAAAAACTTCGAAGTGATTCAAGCGCGCAATCGCGCTCTTGCTCACCACCACTTCATTCAACGCGGCATGCGTGGCAACCGTTTTCCCTTCACGAATAAGCGAACCCTTCAGCATGGACCGGCTATCGACGAGGTAGTGTCCTTTCTCAATCGCTTCCAGAGCAGGATAGAGATCAGCCAATGCCAACTCCGTCATGAATCCGAGCGTGCCGAGGTTAACGCCAAGTATCAGCGTTTCCGCCTTTGCCACTGCCCGCGTCGCGGAAAGCAAAGTGCCGTCGCCCCCCAGCACCAACGCCAGATACGGCGCTCGCTCCGCCATCTGAGCCCTTGGCATCACGTCAGAGGCGGAGAAATACTCTGCGCTTTCCTCATCCATCACGACTGAATAGTTGCGTTCTTGCAGCCACTTTTCGAGTTTAGGCAACACCTCGCGCAGCTCTGGACGATCTGGCTTTGAAATGACGGCAATAACTTTTTGGCGGGTTGAGCTTTGCGGAGATTGGGGCATCAGTCCGGAATTTCTCGTTGAATTAAGTGTGAACCCTTTCAGCTCCTGTCGGGAGTTCCGATTGTACAGAATCACCCACGCATCGGTAGAGGAAACTCTGCGTGCAACAGAAATTCGCGGTTCCCCTCGCCGCCAAGAATGGGAGATTCAATCCATTCGGCGTTGCTGCATCCGAGTCGCAATAGACACGTTTCAACCTTGCTGACTGCGCTTCGCTGTGCCGATTCGTCGCGCACAATCCCTCCTTTCCCCACCGCTTCCCTTCCCGCCTCGAACTGCGGCTTTACCAGGACAACAATCTGACGAAGGCTATCGCCTGCCTTCTTCGCATCCTGACTGCGTTTATTCAAGAGAGTCGCGCGGATCACCGCTGGCAAAACCTGCGTCGCAGAAATGAACGAGACATCCATTGCGATAAAATCAATCGGTTCGCCAATATCGTCAGCCTGTAAATAGCGGGCATTTGTTTTTTCCAACAGGCGCATGCGCGGGTGGTTGCGTAACTTGAAATCCATCTGACCGTACCCCGTGTCCACGGCGATCACCTTAGCAGCTCCGTGTTGCAACATGCAGTCGCTGAAACCTCCAGTGGAGGCGCCCACGTCGAGACAACTTTTGTCGTGAAGATCAATGCTCCAATGTTCGAGAGCCTTCTCCAACTTCAGGCCGCCGCGACTCACGTAACGAAGATCTTCGCCCAGCAAACGCAGCATTGACTCCGAATCAATCGAAGCGCCCGCCTTCTCAATTTTTTGTTCGTTAACCAGAACTTTTCCGGCTAGAATAAGCGCCTGCGCACGTTCCCTTGAAGGCGTCATGCCTCTTTCGACGAGCAATTTGTCGAGACGCGTTTTCACGAATTACAACTCCCGGAAAAGAAGCAATACAGTAAGCACCCGATGCAGTGCAGAACGTTGAACCAATTGTTTTACAGAAAGTTACAGGAATAACTTCCCGTTTTTCCACAAACTTTTCCTCAGCCGTGTTGAAAACTTCGCTCTCGCTTTGGAACTCAAAAATGCCTCTGCGAGCGCGAGGTACAATTTTTGCACATCAATTCTCATAGTCTGCAAAAAGCCGCCCATCAAGGGCGGCTCTTCCGACAAGATCGCAAACTTTTTATCTATTTACCGCAGCGAACTCAGCCAGCAACTTCTTCCAGCGTTTTCTGATCGATATCGAAGTTGGCATGCACGTTCTGCACATCATCGTTATCTTCGAGCGCTTCCATCAAACGAATCATCTGCGCCGCCTGCTGTCCTTCCAGTTTGATGTAGGTATCCGGAACCATACTCACACTCGAAGAGACGGGCGTGATCCCGGCCTTTTTCACCGCCTCAAGCGTGCCTTCGTAGGCAGAAGGCTCGGTTAGAATTTCCCAATTCTCGCCGTCGTCCTTCAAATCTTCACCACCCGCTTCGAGGATGATGTTCATCAGATCATCTTCTTTGGCCGCGGACTTAGGAATAATAATGTCGCCCTTCTTGTGGAACATATACGCGACCGCGCCAGCCGCAGCCATGTTGCCATTATTTTTCCCAAAGACGTGGCGGATTTCGCTCACCGTGCGATTGCGATTGTCGGTGGATATTTCCGCGAGCAGTGCAACGCCACCGGGTCCATATCCTTCAAGCACAAATTCTTCGTAGGTCAGCCCAGGCAACTCGCCGGTGCCGCGCTGAATAGCGCGCTTGATGTTGTCGGCCGG
>PLBX01000260.1:7735-8236 GCA_003135495.1 Acidobacteriaceae bacterium
TTGGCGTCAAGCGCGCCCTTCTTATGCTTGATTGTTGCCCATTTGGAATGTCCGGACATAGCAAGACCTCTTATTGGAGAACGTAAATTGCGCTAATTCTCGGAATTATGAATCTCGGAATTATCGACCCGCCCGCGGAGGAAATCACAAGATATGCCTCGACGTTAAAACGTTCAGGCGAATCAAAATTATAGCACGCCAGGTAGACTAGCTCAGCCGCGCGATCAGCCGCCAACCCATCCCGTCAGCGCCGTCGATTCGCCACGAGCGCGTCATCACCGATATGCCGGACAGCTCATTTATAAGATACCCTTTGTGGGGAATCGTCATGGCAGCGAACATTCTCGACCGCCTACTCACACAAATCGAAGCCAGCCGTTATCGCTTCGGATCTCGCGAGGCCGCTGGCGTCGTGAAGTTGCTGAGCAAACTCGACGCCGTCCAATTCAACGATTCGGCTTCCCTGATCCGCTTCCACGAGACATTGCTTTTCCTTCGCGC
>PLBX01000260.1:8261-9223 GCA_003135495.1 Acidobacteriaceae bacterium
TCCGGCATCGCCGGCACGCAGATGGAAGACACGCTCAGCTTCGACGTAGCCCGATGGCTCGTCAAGCGCATGCCGAGCCAAGTCGAAATCGCCTGGGACAACTACGAGCCCGGACGCGAATTAGGCACGACCGGCCCGCGATTTATTCCGCTGCTCGAAGACGATGCCAATGTCGAAGCCGACACGCCATTTCGCCGGTGGATGAAAGCTGCCAGCGGCAAAAATAAAAAAAACGCGGCGTGGCTGGCGGCATGGCTGATCGAGCGCTTCGAACAGTTGCCGCTCCCGCCCCAACGAAAAGCCGAACTCTACGAATNNGCGTCCCTTTGCGTTGGAATCTCAAGAACTCCGCCATCACGCGCACGCGAAACATTAAAAAGGCGCGCAGCATTTTCTATCACGACGTTTTCTATCACTCTGCGCCGCTGATCAGCCGCAGCCAAATATCGTTAGCCGGCGAACTGGCAAAGTGTCCTCCCAAACTCACGAAGCTTTCGCGCCAGCGGGGCGAAGAGATCATCGATCTGATCCGTGAGGTAATGCTGGTCCGCTACCGCGAACTTTACGGCACCACGCTTGGCGATCCTAACTCGGTAGTTCGAGCGGATCTCGGTACGCACGAAGGCGGACGCGGAGTCGAAATTTATCTCTGGAACCTCCCGCCCGACCGCCGTCTCCCGCTGCGCGCCTACGTTGCCGGATTGACCCTGAAGAACGGTGTCCCCATCAACTACATCGAAGCCATCGGGCTCTGCGAGTGGATGGAGGTCGGGTTCAATACCTTCTACACCTTCCGCGGCGGCGAAGCCGGATGGATCTACGCCCAAGTCCTGCGCTGCCTCTGTCACCACATGGGCACGACCTGCGTCTCCGTCTATCCCTATCAACTCGGACACGACAACGATGAGGCAATCGAGTCTGGAGCGTTCTGGTTCTACCGCAAACTCGGATTCCGTCCTGGC
>PLBX01000260.1:9240-11793 GCA_003135495.1 Acidobacteriaceae bacterium
AAGGAAGCGAAGTTGGAGCATGGGATAATTTCTCAACCCGCAACATCGGATTGCGCGTCAATCGCCGCATGGCGCGCGATTTCGGCGGAGACGCAAACCGCATGCGCGAGTATTCGACCCGTGCGCTGGAGAAAATTCTGGGCGTCGCCACGTCTTCGTGGACGCCGCTGGAGCAGGCAGCCTTCGAGAATTTCGCGCTGGTCTTCTCCCAGCTACCAGAATTCCGTACGTGGACACAAAAAGAAAAAGAAGACTTACTGCAAATCATCCGCGCTAAAACCAAGCCGGATGAAATGCTCTACCTGCACCTTACGCAGCGGCATCCGCGGCTACGAAAGGCGCTGCTGGCGCTGGGGGACGACGCCCGACGGTGAAATCGGCAGGCCCGAGGTGGACGTTGGCCTGTCAGCTTACGGACTCTCATGCAAATGGCGGATAGGACGGGCCATCCGCCCGTCAATTCTCCATGTCGGAGTTCTTCTTGTTCTTGCCGTGCCTGCCGAAGATCTTTTTGCCTAGCTTCCCTATTCCCCTGGCGCTGCCTTTGCCGATTTTGGCCGCGCCTTTTCCGGTGCCGACTCCGACGTCCTTGCCGGCACCTGCGGCACCTTTGCCGAGATCGGCGGCGGCATGGACAGGGTGCAAGGTAGCGAGATTGCCGGCGGCTCCGGCAGTGCCTTTGCCCAGGCTCTCCGCCCCCTTGCCTGCGCCTTTGCCAACGTCCTCACCGCCTTTGCCGACTTCCTTGCCGGGACCGGGCTGATCCTTCTGCTTCTCACCCTTCTGCACGGATTGCGTCTGCGTGGTCCCCTGATCTTTTCCCTGATCTTTCCCCGGATCCTGGGGTGAACTCGCAGCGCGTGCTGGTGCGGGCAGGCTCAAAAACAACAAATTGCACGCCGCCATAAACATCGCGAATTTGGCTTTAATTTTCATTTTCCTACCTATTCCTAACTATTTTGCTAACTCTGGGTAATCGCATCCCTCATAAAATAATGATGATTTGGTGCGGTGAGAGGTTACATCGTCATTCCTCGAGACAAGGCTTCTCGCGGACCGACGTGAAGTCGGCGCGGGCTCTCCAGGCTCTTGCGAAAGTCGAGCAAAACCAGTAATATGGCATATACACATGTATATGCCATAAAGGCGCCATCGGGAGGGCAAATGCAACGCAAAGCAAAAATCTTCATGAACAACCGCAGTCAAGCCGTGCGCTTGCCCAAGGAGTTTCAATTCAAGACGCAGGACGTGTTTATACGGAAAGAGGGAGGCAAGGTGGTCTTGTCTCCGCGCCCGTTTGATTGGACTTCCTACCTCGCTGAGGGGCCGGTTGCCTCGGCGACTTTCATGGAAGATGTCGAAGATCTCCCCGTGCAGGAACGTGAGCCGTAATGCCGCGCTACATGCTGGATACGGATACCTGTTCCTACATCATGAAGCGCTCGAACGCTCATGTGCTCAAGCGGCTGAGTGCCCTTCCCGTCAGTGATGTATGCATCTCTGTAATCACGAAATCGGAACTTCTGTTCGGAGTCGAGGTTTCTCCCCGCCGGCGTCAGGATCAAGCGGCGCTAAGCGCCTTTTTGAATTACATCGAGGTCCTGGATTTTCCCGACCAGGCATCTCCGCACTATGCCCGCATACGCGCTGACCTAAAAAGGCTGGGCAGCGCAGTTAAGGCAAAGATTGGGGCGAACGACCTGTTCATCGCGGCTCATGCCCGCAGCCTGGGCTTGACGCTGGTCACCAATAACACGCGAGAGTTTGGGCGAGTCTCCAGGTTGGTCATCGAGAATTGGACGGCTGGTTCTTGAGGCGCAAGTCGCGATTGAGCCGGTCACCGAAGCGCAAGCTCGCATAGCGCGTCAGGCCTATCGCGACTTCGGCAAAACGAGCGGCCATCCCGCCAAACTGAATTTTGGAGATTGCTTCTCCTATGCGCTGACTAAAACCAAAGGAGAGCCGCTTTTGTTCAAAGGACAAGGCTTCTCGCGGACCGATGTGAAGTCAGCGCGGGGGTGAGTCCTGCGCTTAATGAGATTGGGGAGATGGGGGAAATCCCGTCGGTCCCCGGATTGTCGTCCCTGATAGTCAACCCGCTAAGCTGCCTGCCGCTTTGGCGCGAGGGGCAATCCAGCGTTCTTCCACGCGTTGAATCCGCCTTGAAGCGCCCACACATTTTTGTACCCGCGTTGCTGAAGTTTCAGCGCCAAACTGGCGCTCGAGCCCTCGTCCGGTCAAGTGCAGTACGCCACAATGGGTTTGTCCTTCGGGATTCTCGGAAGAACTTCTTCGAGCTTGTCCATTGGTACTCGAATCGCTTCTGGCAGCATGGTGTCCGATTCCGCCCAAGCCTGAGGGTTACGAACGTCGATCAGCACGAATTTTTCTCCGGCTTCCATTCGCCTCTTGAGTTCGTCAACAGTAATTCGCGGAGCGTCAGTCATAGAAACCTCCTAGAGGGACTTGAATAGTAGATGCAATACGACCGATTTAGGCTGTCGGCGGGTTACAAAATGGAGCTGGCGGCTCTGCTGATAGCGCTTCAGTCCC
>PLBX01000216.1 GCA_003135495.1 Acidobacteriaceae bacterium
GAGAGCTTGAGCGAGCTGGAGCCGGTGATGTTGATGAGGATGCCGCGGGCGCCATCGATCGCGCCCGCCTCGAGCAGTGGAGATGCAATGGCTTTTTGCGCGGCTTCGATCGTACGTTTTGCGCCGCTGGCCGAGGCCGTACCCATGACGGCGTATCCCATGCGGGCCATAATGGTCTTCACGTCGGCGAAGTCGCGGTTGATGATGCCGGGGATGGTGATGATGTCGGAGATGCCCTGCACACCTTGACGAAGAATGTCGTCGGCGATGCGGAAGGACTCGAAGAAGCCGGCGTTCTCGGCGACGGCGAGCAACTTTTCGTTGGGGATGACGATCGTGGTATCGACCGACTCCATCAATTCAGCGATGCCGCGCTCGGCCTGCTGCATGCGGCGTTTGCCTTCAAACGCAAAAGGCTTGGTGACGACTGCGACGGTGAGCGCGCCCATTTCGCTGGCGAGCGATGCGATGATTGGCGCGGCTCCGGTGCCGGTGCCGCCGCCGAGGCCTGCGGTAACGAAAACCATGTCGGCGCCTTCCATGGCTTCAATTAGTTTGTCGGAATCTTCGAGCGCTCCCTTGCGTCCGATCTCAGGATTGGCACCGGCTCCAAGGCCGTTGGTCAGCTTGACGCCGAGTTGAATCTTGGTCGCCGCCCGCGACATGCGCAACGCCTGAAGGTCGGTGTTAGCGACGATGAATTCGATGTGTTCCATGCCCGAGTCAATCATGCGATTGACCGCGTTGTTGCCGCCGCCGCCGACACCGATCACCTTGATGCGAGCATCGTTGCGGGCTTCTTCGTTGAAGGATATGCGGAGTCCGTTGTCTTCAGTCATGATTCACCTCGTAAATCAGTTCTCAGTTCTCAGTTGTCAGTTCTCAGTGGAAAGCCGGCGTCGCTGACTCCCACCAACTTCTCTTATGCGCCCTTCCTTGCAAATAAAGCTTTCATGCGCGAACCAAAGCCGGGCTCTTGCAGGCCGCGGGCGACGCGCGCGCGATGTCCGTAATAAACCATGCCTAACACGGTCGCGAATTCGGGCTCAGCCATGAACGACGGCATCTTCGCCATCGGCATCGGCCACGCGAGTCGCGCGGCTTTGCGCAGCACCGATTCCGCAACATCTAAAATTCCAGGAAGGCGCGACGCCCCTCCGCTCAAAACTAATCCGGCAATGCAGTGCTCCAGAACGCCAGCGTGGCGCAGGTTGTCGCGCACCAACTCGAAAAGCTCACGAGCTCGAGGCTCGAGAATTTCGCCTGCCATACGTTGCGGCATCATGCGCGAAGGACGCGATCCAACTGACGGCACTTCAATTTCATTGCCTTCCGGAATCAGAGTGGGAACCGCGTTGCCGAAATTTTTCTTGAGCGCTTCCGCATCGGCGAGACCGGTACACATGCCAACCGAAAGATCGCTAGTAAAGTGGTCGCCGCCGATAGGAACGACCGCCGTATGAGCGACGGCTCCTTGTTGAAAGACGATCAGATCGCAGGAACCGGCGCCTAGATCGGCCAGGCAAATGCCGAGTTCGCGCTCGTCCGAACGCAACACCGAATCGGCGCACGCGAGCGGCTCAAAGATAGTGTCGTCTACGTGCACTCCCGCCTTATTGACGGCGGTCACCAGGTTTTGCGCGGCGCTCGCAGATGCGGTCACGATGTGAACACGCACTTCGAGTCGAGTCGCCATCATGCCCGTTGGATCCTGCACTCCGGGCTGATCGTCGAGAATGAATTCCTGGGGTAGCAGATGAAGAATCTCGCGGTCGGCGGGCAAGGGCAATGTGCGGGCCTTGTCGACGGCCTGGCGAATTTCATCGCGCCCGATTTCGCGCGATCGAGTGCCGAAAGTGATTCCGCCATGACTATTCATGCCGCGAATGTGAGCGCCCGCCATCCCCACCAGNNGCATGCTCAATCGGAATGCCGGCTACGTCCTCCGCATGTTCCACCGCTTTTTGAATACTGCTGATGGCTTTGTCGAGTTCGGTGATGACGCCCTTACGCAAGCCTCGCGATTCGCTGATGCCGTGGCCGCGATAGCGCANNATCGTGGCTCGGCATAAATAAATGTCGCTAATTCTGCGGCGTCTCCTTGGGTATGACAGCGCTTGGTTTCTTTTGGGCGGATGTCGGCGTCACGACTGCTGGATGAGCCGCCGTTCCATTAGCAGGCGCAACGACGGGGGCGGGCTTCGATTTTGTTTTGGACGAGGCTTGAATCACGGGTGGTGCCTTCGATGTGGCTGGCTTAGCTGGGCCTGTCTTAGCTGATGCTTGTTTAGCCGCGGCTTCTTTGACCACAGGATGACGGCTTGGAACGTGATGAACCGCGGCGGCATGAACCGGCGGCTTCGGTTTCGCCGCGGCCTTTAGCTTTGCATCTTTCTTCGTCGCAGCCGCTGNNGTTGAATTCTTAGGCGCAGGAGGGGCCACATATTTTTCGTAATTCACGATGGCCGCTGACTTCACGCCTGCCGCCATCGCCGCCTTGGCTGCCGCCGGAGTCAGGGCTGGCAGGTGCGTCATTCCGTCGAGATCAGGATTAACGATGATCTGACCGTCATAGCGCAGGTCGACGGATTCCAACTTGTTAAATTGTTGCCGCCACTGCAGCACGTGCGTCACATAGGTTTTGTAACGCTGCAGGTAATTACCAGAACCGAGATGCACGAGCACTTCACCACTCGCATCCGATGCCAGGACTTTCACGTCCTCGGGATCGCTCAGATCGACTTCGTTGAGCTCGTGCGAATAACGCGCGCCGGTTGAATCGAGGGCGCGAACCAGCGCGTTATAGATTTTCATGCGAGCGGCGCGAGTGGAGAGCGGTTCGCCAGCGCCCATGCCAGCAATCACGGGAAATGAATATTTATGTTTTATACCCGGCGTGAGTTCCATCAGCGTGCCCCCGGCATCGATCAGCGAAATGTGGGAGCCGATACGAGCAAACGCTACTGGCGTGCGTTCGTGAATCNNCCCACGGAATCTGCTCGAGTTGCTGTTGACGCTGGGCGAGAGGAATAAAGAAAATGTTGCGGCCAATATCTCCGCCCATCACTTCCATGATCTGCGCGTGAGCGACATGATCGGCGCCGGCAACTTCAATTTGATCGCTGGAATCGATGCGAAAACGCCAGGAGTGCTTGCCGTAGCGGTAGAGGCCCAAGGCGGCAGTTCCCAGAATCGCTAACGCGACAATCGCCGCCGCGCCCCACAGCATTCGGTTGGCAGTTTTTTTCGGGAGTGATCCGCGCCGAACCGAGACTCGCTTCTGCCCGCGCAGGAATGGAGATTCCTGCTCCGCTTCCAAGTCGACTAGCCGTGCATCGTCGAAGGCCTCCCGCTCGGGAGCCTCGTTCGGAAGTGGGTACAACTCTTCCTGGACCGCGGTGGAACTTGATTTCCGGGCCACTATTTCGAGTCAGTTGTCGACAGAAAACCGCTGAGCAAAAACACTATAACTTGTTTTCGCGAATTGAGACAGTGCGAAATTGGTTCAAATGAGAATGATTTCCACAGCCACAAGTTACTTCGACACTTTACTTCGAAATATTTGGAGTGACGGTCGTTTCGAGCTTCTCAAGAATCATTCCGCCGAGCTGCGAGACGCTTCCCGCACCCAAAGTCAGCACCATGTCGCCGGGCTGCGCCAGTTCGGCAACCGAAGCAACCGCGTCAGAAAAGGATGAGACATACGTAACGCCGCGCTTCCCTGCTCCAGTAATGCGGCTGACCAGCGCCTGCGACGTGATGCCCTCGATAGGCTTCTCACTCGCCGGATAAATATCGAGCAAGCAAAGACTGTCAGCGTCGGCGAACGCCGCGCTGAATTCATCCATCAAATCGCGAGTGCGGGTGAAGCGGTGCGGCTGAAAAATAACATGCACGCGCCTGTATCCGCATTGCCGAGCCGCCGAGAGCGTGGCGCGAATTTCCGTGGGATGATGCCCGTAATCGTCGATTACGCTGACGCCTGCTGCCACGCCTTTGAGTTGAAAGCGGCGATCAACACCACGGAATGTAGCCAAGCCAGAGCGAATCTGCTCCACCGAAATGTCGAGGGCTGTGCCCACAGCAATGGCCGCGGTTGCGTTAAGAACGTTGTGCACTCCCGGCACATGCAAAGTAAATTCTCCCAGCTGCTTCTCGTCATAAGTAACTTCAAAATGGATGAGAGGTTTGTGTTCTGCGGGAGACGGCGGCGTTCCGATCGGCTGTCGAATTTGAATCAGAAAATTTGATCCCTCGCTCGTTCCATAGGTTGTCACGCGGCGGTGAACCCGCGGCAGCAATCGCCGCAGCACCATATCGTCATTGCAGCCGACCACCATGCCATAAAACGGAACGCGCTCCATGAATTCAAGAAACGTCCGGTGCACGTCGCGCATGTCGCGATAACAATCCATATGCTCACGATCGATGTTCGTGACCACTGACAAAATTGGAGACAGCTTCAAGAACGACCGGTCGCTTTCGTCGGCTTCGGCGACCAAATATTGTGACTTCCCCAAGCGGGCGTTGGAGCCCATCGCATCGACGCGCCCTCCAACCACAACCGTCGGGTCGAGGCCGCCAGCGGCCAGAACCGAGGCGACCATTGAAGTCGTGGTGGTCTTGCCATGCATGCCGGCGACCGCGATTCCGTACTTGAGCCGCATAAGCTCGGCCAACATCTCCGCACGCTGAATCACCGGAATGTGTAAGCGCCGAGCCTCCACGATCTCAGCGTTATCTATCGGTATTGCAGAGCTCGTCACCACGACATCCGCGCCGGCAACGTTGGTGGTGGCGTGTCCGGCAAAAATAGATGCTCCGAGCCCGGCAAGCCGCAGCGTGATCGCCGAATTTTTCAGGTCGGAACCGGAAATTTTGTAGCCGAGGTTGAGCAATACCTCGGCGATGCCGCTCATGCCNNACCGATGCCCACGAAATGTATGCGTTGAATCTTGGCAAACATGAAAATTTAATTAGGGGATGGTCACCGAGAAAATTTAATACGAAGCTTGATAATAGACGATTCATAGCAGAGAAACCGGACGGAAGGAAGATTATCAAAGAAATGCGGTGTCATCCTGAGCG
>PLBX01000189.1:0-163 GCA_003135495.1 Acidobacteriaceae bacterium
GCCTTGACTGGCCTCCCGCGCTCAGTACACTCGCCAGCGGAAAAATGGGAGATCACCCGGTCCCGCGGCCACCGAGTTTTTCCCGCTGCGCTCTCTTTCTGTCCGCCTGCGGCCGCAGCGCAGGGTACTCGGCCACCGAGGCTCAGCGCCGCGCTTCGTGGTC
>PLBX01000189.1:263-13074 GCA_003135495.1 Acidobacteriaceae bacterium
AGCTCGTGCAGCTCCGCCTCGTTTAGCTTGGTCCCCACGTGATGCACTCGGAATCGCGCCCGCTTGGCCGCCTCCGCTGCCAGGTTCTTCTCATTAAGCAGCGTCATCGCTCCCAGCCCTCCCGGGCCCGCGTTTACTCAGGTATACACGGGTTTCCTCACGGAACCCCGGAATACGCTATCTATCGGATAGCAGGACGGTTCCCCGAGAACACTCGCAGGTTTCCCTACAGTTCCCTCCCAGGGGTGGAGTGTCACGATTCTTCCGGTGCGAAGCACCGCGCTTGCTCCGACACAAAACTGAATGGAGGATCCATGCCCGTGCTACGCCCACAGAAGCTGCAGGCGTGACCCGGGCTGCAAGCTTCTTTGTAGGATGCTCCGCCGCATCCCTGCTCGGGCCTTTACGGATACGCAACGTGGAGCCAACCTGCCTGGCCTGTGGCGTCTTCAAGAGCTCCTGGAAGTCACGGTCCTTTGGGAAGACATAGTTCTTCGCCACGCCCACTACATCATCTGCGGATGAGTGGATGAAAGCGGTGTACTGAGCGAACTGCGCCGCGATAGGCTCATCCAGCCGAACAGAACAATTGATGCAGCGGCTCTGGTTGATCTCAAGTGGTGGCACTGATTCTCCTTATGTAGGTAGTGAAGTCAAGCAATCTTTCTTCGGGCAATCATCCTCTGCTCAGTAAGCGCAATTTCGGGCGCACGAGCGAAACAAAGTGCTGCGGGAATCTCGAAGCACCGGCGAACTTCCAGCATCGTCCACCGGAACGACTTCGACGCGCTGACGTTTGGCCGATTTCAACATCGACTGTCCGCTGTGCGTAGTAAAAGATGACCGGGCTTCGGCACGACGCGAAACCAGCATTCGTGTAAGTTTCTCGGCGTCTTTTCCGTGGGCAAGCTCACGCACACCCAACGCCCAATCGCGTTCGGAATTGGTATGCTTTCCGGAACGCTTTTGCGATTGAATTGCACACGGCAAAAGCATGGCATTCGACGCGGCAATGTCTGGCCCGAAGGCATCGAGATTCCAACTGGAATCGTTGGGGTATTCGATGGTGACGGGACACGCCGGATCGAACTTGCAATTCGGGAATCCCGGTAGCCAGAGGACCAGATTGCAGTCGGTGCAAGTGGGATCATTTCCGATGGCGATGGCGAGCAGTTTAAGTGCGCTTCCCTGCGGCTCGATCGGAAAACCATCAACTCGCCAGAGGTCCGTATATCTGCCAGGCAATGTCGAGATACATGTGATCGGCGTGGGAAGTGCATCGGTGGCCCCGAGCCCAGTGAGGCGGGCCTCTCCACCAGTATCTAAATCCAGATAGAGATGCCGTGCTGCAGCGGCGCTCTCCTTGGTGCGTTTGCGCATGCCAGAGCGAAGCGGATTGCCGTCAACGTCGATCCCAGCTCGGGTAACACTGACTTGCGACCAGCATGATGCCATGTGCGCCTCCGGGGGCAGCGCAGCCCAAAACAGATGCTTGCGACGCAAAGCTAACTCCACTCAATTACGGCGTCCAATGAATTCTCGGCATGCTGTTATTCCTGGGAGGAATAACTAAGGAGAGTTCAAGCGATGCTGTCCCTGAATTTATTATCTATGCCGGCATGGGAGATTCCCACCCGACTGGCGAGAAAGGACATAGCCATCATCGTTTCGCTAAGCTTTCGATTACCCACACATCGTCTTTGCGACCTGCGGTAATGCTTCGAAGAGCACTACGACATGTCCGACGCCACCTCTACGTCAAGCATTTCTTGGTGTTCTTGCCGATAATTGTCGTTTCTGCAAGTCCCGCTTTTTCAACGGCTCGCACTCGCGAATCGGACTATTCAACGAGAATCTGAGGTGAAGAAAAGGCGGCGTGCTATCTGTTATTCCCGGGAGGAATAACGTTGTTCCGAAAAGTTATTGGACACGCCGCGGGGAATGGGACATGTTCACTGTTCAATGGGATTATTTGTTCCCTTTGACCCCGCATGGGCACCGAGATCGCTACCGCACCAGAGATGCAGAGAAAGGCGCCACAGCCTTCGGAAAGACCTGTGAGTGCGAGGGTCGCCGCTGAGTTTTTGCAGATGCACGTTAGAAGCATTACACGGCTTGCCGGGGTTGGACACATTCCCGGCCATCCCCTCGGATACGGACAACGCAAGAAATGGCTCTTCTACATCTCGGAACTGGACGAATGGTTGCGGGCTCAGATATGCTCCGAGCCATCCCGGCGTCGTCAAGGCAAAGGAGGACAGGTTGCCTAGACGAAACCGTTATCAGTTCGGAAGTCTCGAACGTCGCAAGAGGACCAAAGGCCCGGACGTATGGCTATTCCGTTATTGGGATCGACAGAACCCATCAGCGACGCGACCCTCGGTAACTGTGGGGACCGTCGAAGATTATCCGACCCAAGCGGATGCAAGACGTGCGGCCGAGGGTCTACGACTGGAAATCAACAATGGCTTGCCAGTGCGCGAGGTTGTTACCTTTCAAGGCCTGATCGATCGTTACGTCAGCGAAGAGATCGAGCGCGGCGACCTTGCGCACACCACCAAAGAACCGGATCTAAACCGCATCAACAAGCACATCTCTCCCAAGTGGGGCATTTGCCTGCTACGGGAGGTCAAACCGTATCCAGTCCAAGAGTGGCTCCGAAGATTGCCTATGGCCCCAAAAACCAGAGGCCACATTCGGAGTCTCATGTACCGCCTCTTCGAGAAAGCCATGCTCTGGGAGCTGATTCCCTTGGAACGCAATCCCATGGACTTGGTAGAACTCAAAGGGGTCAGCAAGCGCCTAAAACCCCCTCGCATTTTGACCGAGGAGGAGTTTGGAGCTTTGCTCGATCAGTTACACCATCCCTATCGCTGTATGGTCCTTCTGGCCGGGTGCACGGGCCTTCGTATCAGCGAAGTGATGGGCCTGCGCTGGAGTGTGATCGACTTCGAAAGCTTGGTTATGCAAGTGCGGGAAGGGTACGCTCGCAGCCAGGTCACGAAGCTGAAATCCGAATGCTCCCAGGACGAGTTGCCGCTGGATCCAGACGTCGCGACCATTCTTCTGGAGTGGAAGCGCCTCTGTCCAGAGACGCGTGGCGACTGGGTTTTCCCCAGCCCACGGACGAACAAACCATACGATTCTGGTTCGCTCCGGAAGAAAGTACTCAAGACTGCGGCATTGCGGGCCAAGATTCAGGGCCCGATCGGTCGGCACACGTTGCGTCACAGCTACCGTGCTTGGCTCGACGAGACGGGTGCGTCTCTCGGCGTGCAGCAGAAACTCATGCGTCACGCCAACATCTCGACCACGATGAACGTCTATGGTGGAGCCTTCATGGAAGCGAAGCGCAAAGCCAATACATTTGTCGTACAGCGGGTACTGCTTCAAGACCGCACCAAATAGCAAAAGGCCATCACGTGGACGGCCTCTGTTCTAACGCTTCAAAGCTTATTGGACCATTTCAGACCACAATCGAAAATCCAAACTCCTCGTAACCTTATGATTGCTTTGGTTGCGGGGGGTGGATTTGAACCACCGACCTTTGGGTTATGAGCCCAACGAGCTACCNNCTACCAGACTGCTCCACCCCGCAACAAAAGAATAACACAGCGGAGTGAAGGCAGCCTATGCCAGCTCCCCCTCGAATCTCATGGGCAGAGCTTTGAATGCAGTGCGGATCAGAAAGTTTTTCGTCGATCCGCGTTCGTGCTTGCCGGACTTCTACCCAACAAACGAATTAACGGCTCAATTTCTTACGCTCGCAGGCGTCGACTATTTTTTTGGGATCGATAGCGTCGCGGTCAATTTGCTCTTCAATAATTTTTCCATCTTTGCCAATGAGGAAATTGACCCGACGCGCGGCTTTGTATTGGTCGACGTAGATTCCGTACTGGTGACTGACATCTCCGCCCCAATCGCTGAGTAGTGGGAACGTCACGCCAATCTGGTCGGCGAAGGCTTTATTGGCAAACGCGCTGTCCATGCTCACACCCAGGACCTGGGTGTCGGCCGCTTCCAGTTGTTTCAAATTCTGCTGGAAGGCCTTCATTTGCGCGGTTCAACCACCGGTGAAGGCAAAGATATAGAACGCCACGACCACATTGCTTTTGCCTCGATACTGGCTTAGAGAAATTTCTTTCAGATCGCTTCCGTCAAAGTAGTGCAACTTGAAATCAGGTGCGACGTCTCCTATCTTGAGCTTCATCGGTTCGGGTGCTGGTTTGCTGCTCTGGGCGTCAAGCAGCGGGCAGGCGACTAAAACCGCCAACAACCAAAGCCCTAGATTTCTCGCCACATTTTTCAGTTTCATCAAAGAGTCCTCCGCGACGGCCCTCTTAGCCTAATCGCGATCGGAACGCCGGTCAAAGCGTCAAAGTTGGTAAAGCTGATGCCTAACGCTCGGCTTGCTTTGTAAGGGAACAATGACTCCGTACAATGGATATCGAGAGTGCTACTACGACCCGACCGAGCCTGATGAGCCTTAAAAACCTCAACGACATCCTGCTGAAGGTCAGCCTAAGCCGTCGCGACCGCGTGATGCTTCAAAAGGGAGCTCTCGGTTGGGCGCCGATCTCCGCTGCAGAGATTTATCGCAGCGTAGTGGGACTGGCTCGAATGCTTGAATCCTGGGGCATTCGCAAAGGGGATCGCGTAGCCATTCTTAGCGAGAATCGTCCGGAGTGGACGATTACGGATTTTGCGGCGCTGGCTCTGGGCGCGGTGACGGTGCCGATCTATTCCACGCAGACAGCCGATCAAACGGCATTCGTCCTCAATAATTCCGGGACGCGCGTCATCGCAGTTTCCACAAAAAGCCAGTTGGAGAAAGTGCTGACCATCCAGCGTCACACGCCGATCGAGAAGATTATGGTGATGGACGCGGTCGAGACCGCACACGCGGTTCATATGCAGGGACTGATGCTGCATGGTCCGACCGGCGTTGACCCCGAGTTTAATGCGCGGGCGCAATCGATTGCGCCCGACGATCTGGCAACAATTATTTATACGTCCGGCACAACCGGAACTCCGAAGGGAGTGATGCTGACCCATGGGAACATGGCTTCGAACATCGCGTGTTCCATGGAGGCTTTTGGCTTCGGTGAAAAGGACGAAGTAAGCGTATCGTTTCTTCCGTTATCTCATGTGACTGCGCGGCACGTGGATTTTGCGCTGCTGTACCGCGGCGTAGTGCTGGCATATTGTCCTGACATTTCGCAACTGGCGCAGGCTTTGGCGGAAGTGCGACCGAATATATTTATCGCGGTGCCCCGAGTCTACGAAAAAATTCGGCAGCAGGTAGTTTTGAAAACCGTGGGATTTCCGAAGAGCGCGATTTATCGCTGGGCGCTCTCGGTTGGGCACACACATCGCAGCGAGATATTAGTCGGCAAACGGCCGACGTCGATGTCGTGGAAAATTGCCGACCGATTGGTGTTTTCGAAAGTGCGCGCTGGCATGGGCGGCAACGCAGAAGAATTCATTTCCGGAGGCGCGCCGCTGGGCCGCGAATTGGCAGAGTGGTATGCCGACATCGGCATTCCTATCCACGAAGGCTACGGGCTGACCGAAACTTCGCCGGTGATAGCTGTGAATACACCTGCCGCACATAAAATTGGCACAGTAGGGAAGCCGCTAGCGAACGTTGAAGTGAAAATCGCGGAAGATGGCGAAGTGCTGGTGCGCGGGCCTTCGATTTTCAGTGGGTACTGGAACCGGCCAGATGAGACGCAGGCCGTATTTGTGGATGGCTGGTTTAAGACAGGCGACATCGGAGATCTCGCCAGCGACGGCTTCCTGTCGATTACGGACCGCAAGAAAGACCTGATTAAGACTTCTGGCGGAAAGTTTATTGCGCCGCAACCGATCGAGAATTCGCTGAAGCTCAACCCGCTGATTGGAACAGCGGTAGTGATCGGTGACCGGCGCAAGTTTCCGGCGGTACTGATCTCGCCGCACTTCCCTGTTCTGGAAGATTGGGCGCATGCCAACCAAATTGAGTTTGCCTCGCGCCAGATGCTAGTGGCGAACTTGAAAGTGCAGGCACTCTATGACGGAATCATTGCCGAGCTAAACAGTAATCTGGCACGCTTCGAAAAACTCAAGCGCGTGCTGCTGATACCCGAAGAATTCTCGGCTGCCGATGGCACTTTGACACATACTTTCAAGGTGCGGCGTCGCGGGATTGAAGATCGATACCGTAGCTTGATTGACGAGATGTACGCTAAAGCGGAAATGCCCGGCGGATAAGCCCTCTCTCCATCACTGGCCGCTTCCATGCCATAGCCGTACAATATGGACCATGATTGACTCTCTGGTTATCGCTGGCAGGCAATTTCGTTCCCGCTTGATTGTGGGAACTGGTAAATACAAATCTTTTCAGGAAACTGCGCGCGCGCTCGAAGCGAGCGGCGCTGACATGGTGACGGTGGCCGTGCGCCGGGTGAACCTTGATCGCAGCAAGGAGTCACTGCTTGATTACATTGACCCGAATAAATACTTTCTCTTGCCGAACACCGCAGGATGCTATACGGCGGATGACACGATCCGCACAGCACGGCTGGCGCGGGAAGTCGGCTTGTCTGACTGGATCAAGTTGGAGGTGATCGGCGACCAGGCGACACTGTATCCGGATGTGCAAGCGACGCTCGAAGCCACCAGCGTTTTGGCGAAAGAAGGTTTCACGGTAATGGCTTACACCTCCGACGACATCGTCTATGCGAAGCGACTTGTCGATGCCGGAGCTGCGGCCGTCATGCCGCTGGGCGCTCCCATCGGAAGCGGCCTGGGCATTCAGAACACGGCAAATCTACGAATCTTGCGCGAGTTGATCACCGGCGTCCCGTTGATCGTGGATGCCGGCGTGGGTACAGCGTCGGACGCGGCGATTGCCATGGAACTCGGCTACGATGCCGTGCTGATGAATACCGGTATCGCGGGCGCTCAGGAGCCGGTGCTGATGGCGGAAGCGATGAAGCATGCGGTGCTCGCAGGACGACAGGCATACATGGCGGGTCGAATGCCGCGGAAGTTATACGCCACTGCCAGTTCGCCGCTTGAAGGCGTCGTGCGTTGAACGGGGAAGTAGAGTGACTACGCCCAAAGTTGCGTTAAACGTTTGAATGGACTGGCGAGGATGCCCGTTGCTCCACAAAAAAGGCGGCCAATGCGGCCGCCTTTTTGATTCACGGAAATCTTGCCTTCTATCCTTACAACATTTTGACGCTATCCACATGGATCTTGTCGCCGTCGACGTGGCCCGTTACGGCAACGTGATGTCCGTAGTGATCTTTTAGAGACTCAGGGTTATCCACGTTCAGAACCTTTTGGTCCGTGTCAGTAACAACAACTGGACTGGCGCCCGCCTTGATGCACTTTTTCGTGCATGCTGCACCATCCGCACTGGCATCCTTGGCTCCGCACTTGGAGTTGCTGACCCAGCCCTTAACGGTTTGAGTGTCGCTGGCAAATGATAACGACGCGACCGACATAATTAGCGCGCCGGCAAGTAACAACAAAAGTACTTTTCGCATGTCACCCTCCTAATAGTTACCACGAGTGCTGCAACTGTGAACTTTATCACAGAATCCAGCACGTACCCAGAAGATGAAAAAACTGGCTCGTCAGACTTAATTCGGGTATATCATGGCGGGCAACTTTGTTAGAACCTCACTGGAGGATCGAATGTTCTCGTCGCCGCGCTTCGACAAGTTAATGGTACTTTTGCCGTTACTCTCAATATTACTCATGGCCCATGTTGCGGCGGGACAGGATTCCTCAACAACAATACTTCGGTTACAACGTTCCAAGGCCTATTTGAACCTTGATACAAATGTTGTTCATGCACAGGGCATGAACGGCATTACTTACGGAAAATCGGGCGACGTGTTCAGTTATCCGAACTCCCTCGCATGCCTTCTGGTTTACGGCGATGGCAAATATGTATTAGAGAAGAGAGAGGAGGCAAATTTAGGCAGGCCAAAAATTAAGATTGCTCAAGGATCTCTGAGCGCCGATGATCTGCAGCACCTCAAATCCATCCTCGACGATGAAAATCTAAAGAAAGTTGCCACGCCCAAACCTCCCGAACTGCCCGACGATGCCGTCTCGATTCGTGAAATCGAAAGCATCGACGCCCAGATCAACGATTCAGGCAAGGCCCAGCATTTCACTACGATTAAAGAGCGCCTAAAAACAAACGCCACCAGCGGAATGGATAAATATATCGATAACGGTGCGCCTTATCAGAAGACACTGAACCCTCTTATGAAGTGGTTCGAAGGTCTGGAGAAAAAAAGTAAGTCAGAATTTAAGGATGCGAAACCCCAATATTGTGCACCGATAAATATCGGTTAACATGATGACTAGGCCAGTCCGACTTTTTTTCCTGCTAGCAATAGTGTCGCTCGTCAAGGTGTGCAGCGCCGCTGTGACAGCCGGGACAACCATCTTGCTTTTGCTTTCTGAAGTGCAGCCCGGTTCGATGTCCGCCGATCAGTACTGCACTTTGGTGTTTGCCGATCGTCATTTCCACTCGGAAAAAGCTAGCCGCCACCACGGACAAGATACCGACCGCAAAATCTATGAGGGAGAACTCTCGGAACAGCAGTGGAATGCACTCAACGCGATACTCGATAACAAAACTCTTCGCGAACTCAAGGTTCCTCAGGAAGTCCCACCATTGGTTATGCAGGATACGCACCCGTACATGATCAGCATTGATCGAAACGGACGTTATCAGAACATGGAATTCCTAAACAACAAGAGCCTCAAGCCCTACGAACCTGAAATTAAACCCCTGCTGCAATGGTGGAAGTCGCTTCGCGGGCAACGCACGCCTGCTTCGAAGGCTGCACCGAACACAAGTTGTTCGCTGGACAGTACGCATGCCGTCTTTAGTCAGTAGTTGCCGTCAGCACGCGATGCCTAGACTTCCAAGCGTCCGCTGCCTTCTACTTATCGTTCTTGGCGCGGCCGGTGGCTGGTTTCGATGGAGGATCGGGAGAAACGTAAACGATTTCACCGCGGCGAGTGTAGTGCAGTTGTTCGCGAGCTTCTTTTTCGATGGCGGCAGGATCGGACTTCAGAGAGTGAATCTGGTTAACGTACCTGCTGTTCTCCTTTTGCAGGCGGTCCACTTCAACTTGTAAAGATTGCATCTCGCCGCGCTTCTGCCGGTAGACAACCATCCCATTGGCTCCGAACATTGCGTGCAAAAGCAACGCTACAGTTAGAACGACGGCTGCCACAGTTCCTACGCGACGCCATTCTAATGCCAGCCAAGACCATGCCGGGCGCGTACGTTCCACCCAGCGCGCAGCCGCGGCCTCGGCTTTTGGAGCCTGATACTTTGCCTGTCCCTTGGCGCGGTCAAACGCCGCTTTAAAACCTGCCTGTGGACCAGGCAGAATGCTCACTCTCGAAACTGGCCCTAATCGAAGATCCATACAAATAATTCTTTACTTTCTTCTTTAACTTTAACTATTCAAAAATCCAAGCTTTTGCTGCTTCACTCAATTTCGCAAGGTCTTTCTCGCTGCGCGCCTCGCTGTAAACACGCACCACCGGTTCAGTGCCTGAAAGCCGGTAACAGACCCACGATCCGTCGGCCAGCACGAGTTTGAGACCGTCGGTTCTTACCGCGTTGGCAACTTTCGTGCCATGGAACTCGGTGGGATCGCGACGTAACTTCTCAGTAAACTTCTGTTTCACTTCCGGAGTCAAGAGGAAGTTCTGGCGAAATGGGTAGAAGGAACCAACTTTGGCAAATAGGTCCTGCAATTGTTTGCCGAGCGAGGCACTGCGGCGCGCGACCATCTCGCAACACAGAAGTCCGGCGAGCACGCCATCTTTTTCTGGGACATGTTGGCGGATCGAGAGTCCGGCGCTTTCTTCACCTCCGATCAGAATTTTGTCTTGCTTGATGAGTTCGCCGATGTATTTGNNATTTGAAACCGACGGGAGTTTCGTGGAGCTCGATTTTATGTTTTTCAGCGATCGCGTTAATCAGGTTAGTGGTAGCTACTGATTTGCCAACTCCATTTTTCCATCCCCGCGTTTCGACTAGATAGTCGAACAGCAGCGCTATAACATAGTTGGGTTGAATGAATGTTCCATCCTCGTCCACGATTCCGAAACGATCGGCGTCTCCATCGGTGGCGACGCCGATACTCGCACCAATCTCGCGCATCTTCTTGCGCAATTCTTCCAGAAGGTGATCATCCGGCTCGGGGGCATGTCCTCCAAAGAGCACGTCTCGGTAATCGTGGACAGTAGCAACGGTAACTCCGGCTTCGTTTAGGAATGTGTCGGAATAGCCGCGGGCGGCGCCCCACATGGGATCAAATGCAATCTTGATCCCTGACTTCTTAATTACTTTGAAGTCGACGATTTCGCGCAGACGCGAGAGATAAACATTTTTAGGATCGATGGATTGCCGCACGTCTGGCTTCGGCTTGTTTCGTTCCTGTGGATTCGCATCGAAAGCGGCGATACCGGATTCGATAGCCTTCGTGATTTCAGGGAGTGCGGGCGCTCCATCCGACGTTGAGAACTTGATCCCGTTGTATTCGGGAGGATTGTGCGATGCAGTGAAATTAATGGCGCCATCGGCTTTGGACTGAATAATGGAATAGGAAATGGCAGGGGTCGGAGCCGGCTCCGCAATTACGAGCGGCGTTATGTCGTAACTGGATAAGATGTCAGCTGCCATCGAGCATAAAGTCTCGCCGAGAAAACGTGGATCACGGCCAACGATAATTTTTGCGCCCTTTGCCTTCTGCGAAATCACGTAGCCTGCAATGCCATTCACGGCGCGCTTGACATTCGCAAAGGTGAACTCATCGGCCATCACGGCCCGCCATCCAGATGTGCCAAACTTAATTTGCGTCGCCATCAACTTGCCTCGTATCCTCGAATGAAGTTGTCGAATAGACCAATCGAATTCACCTTGGATGCATAATTTTATATGACGGACAAACGACTTGTTCTAACGACTTGCGGCTCGATCGAAGAAGCCCGCAGTTTGGCGCATGCGCTCGTAGAACGGCAACTGGCCGCCTGCGTCAACATTGTTCCCCACATTGAATCGGTATATCGGTGGAAGGGAAAGGTTGAAACTGCGGCAGAATTCCTTCTCGTGATTAAGACCACCGAAGGCGCGGTTGCTCCCCTGCGAAATGCCTTAACCGAACTTCACTCCTACGATGTGCCGGAGTGCATCGAGATCCTCATCGAAAGCGGAAATGCCGATTATTTGGCGTGGATTGGGGAGTCGGTACGATGAAGGGCAGTTGATACGCTACGCGATTCGCACTCCGGGAAGTTTTGGCTTATGGGCGCGGATGTTCAGGCGCCAGTAATCAAGGGTCCATTGTGGATTGTCAGCTGCCGACGCCTCTCCTAATTCCTGAAGGAATGCCGCGCGAAGCTCTTCGCTGGGAAGAAGTTCAAGATGCCGATGGAGAACAAATGTTCTTAGGTATTGCTCAAATTCCTCACGACTCGGTGCCGCGAATATAGCTTCCTCAAGGCCGGTCTCGACGTTTTCGAATCCTGCAGAGCGCAGGCGTGAAGCCGCGCTCTCGGCATTGGAAAAAAACCAGGGCTCGGGGAACTTTCCTAGCCAATTCGAAAATTTCTTGGCCTGTGAAAGAGCACGCACACGCCGCCGCAAGCGCTCTAGATTAGGACCTCCTCCGCATTGCGCCTGCAGCCAGCCACATGGACGAAGGGCTGCGTACAAGTTTCGAAATAGTCCTTCATGGTCTCGCACCCAGTGAAATGACGCGGTGCTGAAGATGCCGTCAAAGCAGTTGCTGAACGGGAGCGCGGTCAGGTCGGCATTAACGAACTGAACGCGATCACTGAAGTCTGGACGAAGATTTTGCTGCGCGTGCGCCGTCATGTTGAGTGAAAGATCAAGCCCGACGGCGCGACCGCGCGGAAGGTTCTCAAGCAGAAGGCGCGTGAGTTTGCCGGTGCCGCAACCGGCGTCCAGAACACACTCGTCTCCGCGNNCGCAACTGAAGCTGATTGAGAACGCGCTGTCCCCACAAAAATTGTGGCGCGGAGAGGCGATGGTATTCGGCGGCATTCCATTCGCGAGAGTTTGATGCTGTGGACATGGCGTGTATTGTTTTCCGAGCTGGACGGGCGAGGACGCCCGTCGCTCCATTTGCTAAATCGCGGCCAGAGCCTGATCTAGATCATTGAGGATATCGTCGACGTCCTCGATGCCAACTGAGATGCGAACCATGCCGTCCGTAATGCCGATTTTACGGCGGCCTTCTTCGCCCACTCCGGAGTGGGTCATGGTGGCGGGATGCGATATTAAAGTTTCGACTCCGCCTAGAGATTCAGCCAGCGAACAAACTCGGACCTTGCGCAACATGTTGTTTGCATTCGCGAGCGATCCGGTTTCAAAGGCGATCATCGATCCGAAACCTGACATCTGGCGCTTGGCCAGTTCGTGCTGCGGATGATCTGGCAAACCTGGATAAAAAACTTTTTGTACTTTTTTATGTTTTGAAAGATAGTCGGCAACTTTACGTCCGCTACGATCGTGTTGCTCCATGCGTACAGCCAAAGTCTTAACGCCACGCAAGATGAGCCAGCACTCAAAAGGAGAAAGTATTGCGCCGGCGCACTTTTGTAGAAAAGCCAGTTTCTCCGCCTGCTCCGGCTTGGTGCAGACGACCACACCTCCAAGTCCGTCGCTGTGCCCATTAAGAAACTTGGTGGTGGAATGAACAACCATATCGGCCCCGAGTTCGATTGGCCGCTGAAAATATGGCGACATGAATGTGTT
>PLBX01000285.1:0-12099 GCA_003135495.1 Acidobacteriaceae bacterium
GCGGCGCGATTGCCGTGCTTGGCGACGCGCACTCCCGCTCCGGCAACTACAAAGGCAGTTGCCGTGGAAATGTTAAACGTACCACTGGTGTCGCCGCCAGTGCCGCAGGTATCGACGAGAGCGTCGCGTCCCGTTCCGCTGGCGTCGAGTATGGAATCCGCGTGCAGATCGAGCGGAACAGCAGCGCCTCGGATGGCCTCCGCGAATCCAACGATTTCTTCCACCGTCTCGCCCTTCATGTGNNAACTTCGGACATCACTTCACGCGCCTCTTGCCGCGAGAGCGACTGGCGATGATTGGCGATGCGATGAAGGGCGTCGAGTATCACCAATCCAAGCTATAGCAGAGGCGATATATCTTTCAAACCGATTATTTGTGCTGCGCTAAGGCATCAATCTCATCAAGGCGGGACTGAAAGCGATCACGCCAGGATTGAGGCAGGATTTTGACATCTAAAGACCGCCGCAGCGTTTCGCGATCCGGCGATTTAGAACTATAGAGCCGGTTCACTTCGGCGATGCTAAGCGTAGGCTCCTCACGCCGAAGGAATTCGATCTCATCACCCGCGCCCACTTCTCCTTCTTCGACGACCGCAAAATAGAATCCGCATCGTTCGCTGCGAAGGAAGCGTTCAATCATGTCGTCTCTTTGAAATTTGGACGCCAGTTTGAAACATGGGAGTCGAGGCGTCGTCACCCTGATCACCGCGCCGCCGACCCGGTAGCGATCGCCCACAAAAACGTCCGCTTCCAGCAATCCTTCTGTAGTGAAGTTTTCGCCGAACGCTCCCCATGCGCGGGAGGAATCGGGAAGCTCCGCCTGCCACGCCGCGTAGTGTTCGGAAGGATATCCGTACACCGCCTTGTTGAACCCGCCATGAACCGAGAGATCGGCTTGGCGGTCGCCATCAAGGTTGGTCTTGCGCAGCATCGCGCGGCCTTGCACCGCGCTCTTAAAGATTCCGGTTTTGAATGTCGTGCCGCCCCGAGCAAGCAGACGAGGCAAGCCGACATTAACTGATATTAGCTTCATATTCCTAAGACTTTCGCCGCGGCAAGAACGATACAATTTTAAAAATTTAATCTTGCCAGATGCTACGCCGCCGATCGTGCTCCCTTGCTTTGCCGATTGCGTCAGCGTCTTATAGAATCAAAACTTTGCTGGACTGCACTTAAATCCGCAAGCGGGTTTCTTCCAGTTGTAATCGATTCGGCACGCGCTTTGAAATCATTATGAATATTCATGAGTATCAGGGAAAAGCAATTTTAAAGAAGTATGGCGTCGCCGTGCCTCGTGGCGTGATGGCATCAACTCGCGAAGAAGCTGAGGCCGCTGCAAAAGAAATTCTCGGCTCCGGCGCGACGGGAGTAGTCATTAAGGCACAGATTCACGCCGGAGGGCGCGGCAAGGGCGGCGGTGTCAAGATTGCCAAGTCCGTGGAAGAGGCCGTCGAACTCGCCAACAAAATGTTGGGCATGAAACTGGTCACGCATCAGACGGGACCGGAAGGCCGCGTCGTACATCGATTGCTGGTTGAGGAAACGTTGCCCATCGAGAAGGAACTTTATCTCGGCATTCTGGTGGACCGCGGCGAGGGCAAGCCCGTGTTCATGGCGTCGGCCGCAGGCGGAATGGATATCGAACAAGTCGCTGCCGAGACGCCGGAAAAGATCATGAAGCAGTACATCGATCCGGGCATGGGACTCGAGCCGTTCCAGGCACGCAAGATTGCCTTTGCGTTGGGCCTGAAGCCGGCGCAGATCAACGCTGCCGTACCGTTTCTGACCGGATTGTATCGCGCGTTTCTCGATACCGATGCTGCGCTCGTCGAGATCAATCCTTTTATTAGTTGTACGGACGGTCGACTGTTCGCGCTTGATGCCAAATTAACTTTTGATGACAACGCGCTCTTTCGCCATAAAGACCTCCGCGAACTGCGGGACACTGGCGAAGAAGATCCGTTGGAAGTGGAAGCGTCGAAATACAACCTCAACTACATCAAGCTCGAGGGCAACGTCGGCTGCATGGTCAATGGCGCCGGACTCGCCATGGCAACCATGGACATCATTAAATATGCTGGTGGATTGCCGGCTAATTTTCTCGATGTCGGCGGTGGCGCCAATGCGGAGCAGGTCGCCCACGCCTTCGAAATTTTGCTGAGCGACAAAAGCGTACGCGCCGTGCTGATCAATATTTTCGGCGGCATCCTGCGCGTCGATACCTTGGCTGCTGGTGTCGTTGAAGCCGCGAAGAAAACAAATCTGCAATTGCCGGTCGTTCTGCGCCTGGAAGGCACCAACGTGCAGGAAGGAAAAAAAATCCTGATGGAGTCTGGACTGAACTTCATAGTTGCCGAAACCATGAAAGATGCTGCCGACAAAGTCGTAGCAGCGACAAGGTAGAACCCGGTCGTTGGTCGCTAGTCGTTAGTAAATTAGTCGATGTAGCCTACAAGGAACCGCGAACGACTATCGACCAACGTCCAATGACCAATGACACGTAACGCTCGTTAGTTCTTAGAGAAAAGCACTTATGTCAATTCTGGTTGATAAGCGAACGCGATTAATTGTGCAAGGCCTTACGGGACGCGAAGGAACTTTCCACGCGAAAGCCTGCGCTGCCTACGGCACACAGGTCATGGGAGGCGTCACTCCCGGCAAAGGTGGCACCACCCACGAAGGCTGGCCGATTTTCAACACCGTTCAGGAAGCCGCTGACAAAACCGGCGCCAACGCCACCGTGATTTTTGTTCCCCCTCCGTTCGCGGCCGATGCGATCATGGAAGCCGCCGACGCCGAGATCGAGTTGATCGTCTGCATCACCGAAGGCATTCCCACGCTCGACATGGTGCGCGCCTGGGAATTTCTGCAGAGCCGGCGCTCGCGCCTCATTGGCCCGAATTGTCCGGGCGTTATCTCGCCGGGCAAATGCAAGATTGGCATCATGCCCGCAGCCATCCATAAAGAAGGTAATGTCGGGATCGTGTCGCGCTCCGGCACGCTGACCTACGAAGCGGTGCACCAACTCACCCAGCGCGGTATTGGACAATCCACCGCGATCGGCATTGGCGGCGATCCGATCATCGGTACAAATTTTGTCGACGCCCTCGATTTATTCAATCGCGATCCGCAGACCGAAGCCGTAATAATGATTGGCGAAATCGGCGGCAATGCCGAGGAAACTGCGGCCGAATTTATAAAGACGCATATGAAGAAACCCGTAGTCGGCTTCATCGCCGGACAAACGGCGCCCCCCGGACGGCGCATGGGCCACGCGGGCGCGATTGTTTCCGGCGGCAAAGGAACAGCGGCCGAAAAAATCGCCGCCATGGAGAGAGCAGGCCTGAGGGTAGCCAAATCGCCAGCCGAGATTGGCGAGACGCTCGCCTCCGTGTTAGGAGTTCGAACTTAAACGGTCTTTAAACCGCAGCGCTTGCCGTGTGAGACGCGGCAAGCCGCGTCTCTACGCAACACATATTGGAAGATTGAGAACGACGTTGGGAGAATTGGGAGAGCTGACAACCTAGATTATGAAAACACTGCAACGCACACTGACTATCATCAAACCCGACGCGGTCAAGAAGAACGCCGTCGGAGACATCATCGAGCAGTTTGAGAAAAATGGCTTCCACATCCTGGCCATGAAGATGCTGGAAATCTCGCAGCATCAGGCGGAGCAGTTCTACGCCGTCCACGCCAGCCGTCCGTTTTACAGTTCGCTGACCAGGTTCATGTCGAGTGGACCAATCGTCGCGATCGCTTTGGAAAAAGAAAATGCCATTGCCGATCTCCGCAAACTAATGGGCGCGACGAACCCCGCCAGTGCCGAAGAGGGAACGATCCGGAAGAAATGGGCCAGCGATATTGAGCACAATGCAATTCATGGCTCCGACGCGGACGACACTGCTCGATTTGAGTTGAGCTTTTTCTTCGCCGGTTTCGAATTAGCGCAGTAAGAGCGTTCTCAGTTTCGCCTCAGCATTGTCATCTGAGGCGTTCTTCTGAGTAGTGGGAACCATGAACTGAGACCATTATCCCTCTAGTCCAAGTCACCATGCTGCAAGGCCGCACCGCTGATCAGAAACGCAAACTCGCGCAGCGCATTACAGACGCGATGGTAGAAGAGGCAGGCGCGCGCCGCGAAGGCATTGTTGTAACTTTCGTCGAGCTGTCAAAGGAAAGCTACGCTTCCGGCGGAGTTCTGATGGTGGACAAGTAGTTTTCACACGCGGCAAGTGTCCAGCACTCACTCGCACCTAAAATAAAAAAGGGAAGAATTTATCTCCCCTTTTTTTAAATTCAGATTCCTGGCTTCTTACTGCTGCTCGTCTAACTCCACCGAGTCGCCCGCGTACACATCTTCCAGCGCGAAAACAACCATGGCCGACGATGAGGTTGGAGTTACGCTGAGTACCACCACTTCGCCAACTGCGCGGCGGGGCAGATCAGCGACGCGGATGTTCGGTCCCTTAGTTTTAGTGAAGCGGTTCGCTTCAAAACTGGGAGGATACATCTGAGTGTCTTCCGTTGTCGAAGCTTTAAATGAAAGCGAATCGACGGGATCGTGCAGCGTAGCGGTGTAGGAGCGCACCACCCGGAAATAATCTCCTACCTTCACGCCTTGGTTCGAGCCCATGTTCATATAAAGTTTCATACCCGTGCCCATCACGCCGTCGAAATCCTTGCCCAACACGACGCGCCCGCTAAGCTTCCCATTTGCCGGAGCGAACCGGTCGAAATGTCCCGGCGCGTGAAAGGCAATCGGAGATTTTTCCACAAACGGCATCGCAAGATCACCGGGGTTAATGGGATCGCAGCTGAATTCCACTTGCGCGATCGCGCTGCGGCTCCGGGTATCAAGTATCCGCACCCTCCCAATTTCGGCATAGGGATGGCCTACACCCGCCAGCAGCTTCCGTTCTCCGGCATACATCTCATACTCGTTGACGTCCCGAATCTCGCGAACGATCGAATAAAGCTGACCCGCCTGATAGCCTTTTCCGTTCAAGTACACCAGTTCCCCAATCTCGAACTTCGTCGATGTCGGCGATTGTAAGCCGCCGTTTACGTAGCTGGAGTTGGGAACTCGCTCCTTGGTTATAAACCCTGCGCAGTATAAATCTGCCGCTGTTGGCGTTTGGAAGCGGACAAAAGGCGTGCTTACCGACGTCTCCACAATCCCGGACGCGTTAGGTGTGGCCTGCAGGGTCGAGGTTTGCGCCCCCGCCAAGGCCGTCATCAATAGCATTAACAATCCTGTTTTCTTCATCTTGCCTCCACCTTTCACTCGCTCCGGCTCCGCTCCCATGTATCTCTCTGGGAAGACAGGGGTTACAGCCCGAAAGTAGCAAGGGCGTAACATGGGGTCAAGGTTACGAGGGTGTTGCGCCCCTCTGTCCCAAAGTGTTTTTGCCCAACCCGCAAGTGATTTTGTTGCATCTGCGCGTCCTCCCCTGTAATATCGCGCCGTTATTGAAAACAAATGGCATTCGCCTTGTCTACCGCTCCCGCCTCCCGCTTTGTTCCTATGCGATTGCCTAAGGTATGTCTCGCCCTGAGCGGGGATACGGTCGAGGACATGCTCGAGTCCGCCGAAGCCATGGCGCACGACAATCCCTTCCTTGAATTTCGGTTGGATTATCTTAAGCAGCCCTTATCCGCCTTGAGTAAAATCCGAAGTTTCCTAGAAACCCATCATTATGCGACCGCTATCGCAACTTGCCGTCGTGCCGAAAATGGCGGAAAGTTTAAAGGCTCTCTAGCTTCGCAACTCGACGTTCTCACCAAGGCCACTACTGCGGGCTGTCAGATTGTGGACTTGGAGATCCAGAGCGCCGTGAAATCAAAGCCCCAAGCCATCGCCCGCCTGCGCAGCCTCGGCCGCCTCCTTATTTCGTTCCATGATTTCCGCGCTACCCGCAACCTGAATGACACTCTCGAGAAGATGCTGGTCATTCCGGCGGACTTCTATAAGGTCGTCACCACCGCCACCACCCTCTCTGACAACGTCATCATGATGAAGTTCCTGCAATCCCACAGCGATCGTGATGCGCTCATTGGTTTGTGCATGGGAGAGCAGGGCATTATCAGCCGCGTGCTGGGCGTCCGCTCGGGGAGCGTTTTCACCTTCGGAGCAGTGAGCGCCGATCTCAAAACCGCCCCAGGCCAGATCAGCGCCCGGGATTTGCGTGCTATCTATCGCATCGAACAAGTCGATCCCGCCACCCGTGTCTACGGAGTCGCCGGAGATCCCGTCGGGCATTCCCTTTCGCCGGTGATCATGAACGCCGCAATGCGCCGCGAGAACGTGAACAGCGTTTATCTTCCGCTGCACGCCAAAACGCTCAAGGATTTGCTCTATTGCATTCGCGAGATACCCCTCCACGGTCTTAGCGTGACCATGCCCTACAAGCAAGCCATCCTCGAGCATCTGGATAACACCGACGCCCACACCTCAAAAACAGGAGCGTGCAATACCGTCGTCAGGGGCCAGGACGGCAAGCTTTACGGCTTTAATACGGATATTGCAGGGGTCGTTCGTCCGCTCGAACAGCGCATCACCATCGAAAATGCGAAGGTGCTCGTCCTTGGAGCTGGCGGAGCAGCCAGGGCAGCGGTCTTTGGCCTGAAGGAACGCGGCGCCGAAGTCTGGGTCATGAATCGGACCTCTGCCAAAGCTCAGAAACTAGCCCGCCAGACCAAAGCCCACAGCATCAAGCGCACCGACTTGCGCAAGGTTAGCTTCGACGTCATCATCAACGCTACTCCGGTTGGAATGGGCAATACGCGCGATTGTCCGCTCAAAGACGACGAGATCAAAGCTAAAGTTGTCTTCGACATGGTCTACGATCCAGTCGAGACTCACTTGCTTCAGGTAGCGCGAGCCAAGGGAATTGCGGTGATCCCGGGAGTTGAAATGTTCGTTCAGCAAGCCGCCCGGCAGTTCGAAATCTGGACCGGCAAGCCCGCCCCCGCAGGCGATATGCTGCGCGCCGTCACCATAGCCCTGCAAGATCGCGCCGCCCAAAAAAAAGTCTCATCCTGATCCCAAACTATCCCCTCACCGTTGTCATCCTGAGCGAAGCGAAGGACCTCCGCATTATTCCCCCGTCCATTAGGTTTCCTATCCGAAACTGCGCGCCGCGTCGCAAATTGCGACATTCGCCGATGCACCTCGCATAAGAATGGTTGCAAATGAGACGAACCAGAAGTACTATGGATTAGGACGTACATACCGCGTCCACCTTACTAAAAACCAAAACTTCCAGGTAGAAGCGCAGCCCTGCTCGACCATAAAATCTAAAGGGGAGCCCAAGCCCCGGTGCAATTCGGAGAGAATGCATGTCGTGGTACGCGTACTGCCTCACGGAACATCAGGCCCTAGCGAACGGTGTTCGCGCTCGTCGTCCCTTTCTTCTAGAAGGTATTCAAGGCGTGAATGCCGCCCCCGTTATCAGCTACCCAAGCGGTGAGTTCGCCGTCATCGTCAGTGAATTTGATCGCGCGACTACCAAGCTCGACGAGAAATCAGTGCTTGAGCACGCCCGAGTCGTCAGCCAGAGTTTTCGCACCGCCACTGTTTTACCTTTCCGTTTTGGAACAATTTTCGACACCGAAGATGCTATCCGTCAGGCAGTTCGTTCCAATCGCCGGACTTTCTGTGAGAGTGTCGCGAGGCTGCGCGGCAAGTCCGAAATGCGCATCAAGCTAACCGTTCGCGACGGTTCTGGGCGCGCTGCGTTGGAAGAAATCGTCCTTCCCGATACCGTTGGCCGGGAATACCTCAGCAAACTCCGCGAGAAAGCTTCTCGTGAGCGCGAGCGCCAGACCAAGGCCAGGGCGCTTTCCGTTCAGGTTCACAAGCTGTTTAATCCGCTCGAGGAAGAAGTCAGCTGCAAGCGGGTCGATTCCGACGGAATGTTGCTCGACATCGCCCATCTGATCGACACCAAGTCCATCGAGAAATATCAAAACCGCTACAGCACCGCCGCCAAGCAGCTCAAGAATTGCCAGATGGTTGTGAGCGGCCCCTGGCCCCCGTACCATTTCCTTCCCGGAAAAGTACGAACCGTGGCAGGCGACAGCTAGACCAGAAGCCTCACCATCACCACTTCTTTCGGTGTCACCACTTGTTTCCGTAGAGACGCGGCTTGCCGCGTCTCTTTCGACCCCCAAAATATCCGAGGACGTCTCACGAAGTCCCCCGGAGAGGCGGCCAAGCCTTTAGCCGCACGTCCCACGAAGTGCAGCTTTATTCACCTTCCCACTTGCACACTACAACCCTGCCACCGAGGTCTTGTCCCTGCCCACCCTAAGTCCGTTATTCTTTAACAATTTCCCAAAATGGCACTGCACTCTCTCCTAGTTACCATTTTGGTTCCGCAAGTGCTCTATGCCATAGCATTAAAGAGGTCGCAACCGTTGGATCACCTTCACTTTCGATGTTCTCGACATCTCACATTGTCCGCATCTGTTTTCCAGGGCGGCGTCAACTCGCGTTTCCTCTGATTCCCACCACCCAGCCTCTTTGAAAAGGGCGGCCTCGAAAGAGGCCGCTTTTTTTGTTTCCTGCGGTGCTGTACACTCGCGCTTTCCCATGAAATTTCAAAGCGCCGCTCTCTCCGCCTGCCTCTTGCTTATCACACTGCCCACCGCCCTCTGTGCCCAGAAACCTCCCAAGGCAGACCCCGCTTTAGCGGCATCCGATACCGTTCTCCTGACCACCATGGAAAAGGAGCTGCGTCGCGGCCAAACCGAGCTCGCCAAGCAGGACCCCGCCCCCTATTTCGCCAGCTACAACGTAACCGACGGAGAGTCCCTCGTGGTTGTCAGCGCCCAGGGAGCCATCCTCAATTCGACCAAGTCCCACAACCGCGCCGCCGATGTAAGCATGCGCATCGGCACTGCGGCTCTGGATAATACTCACGATAAGGAGCGCGCCTCGGGCATCACCTCCGGACAGCTGCCCCTCCGCGACGACCCCGATGCCATCGCCCGCGTGCTCTGGCGCCTGACCTATGACGAGTACAGAAAGGCGCAGCAGTCCTATAGCAACGTTAAGACGCAAAGCGCCGTCAGGGCCAAGGACGAAGACGACTCCCCGGACTTTTCTGCCGAAAAGGCCGCCACCTACATTGAAAAAACTCCTGCCGCCGCCTTTCCGGAGCAAAAGGCGTGGGAGGAACTCGCCCGCCGCTACTCCGCTTCGTTCCGCCAGTATCCCCAGGTGGAACAATCCGTGGTCCTTCTTATTGCCTCGAACAGCCACAGTTATCTGGTCTCAACCGAAGGCACGAAGATCGTTACCGCCGATGCCATCTTCCGCATCATGATCGAGGCTGAAACCCGCGCCGATGACGGCATGCAGCTCATGCGGGTTGAAACCTACCAGTTCGCTGATCCGGCAAAATTTCCTTCCGAAGCGGAAGTAGCCAAGGCCGTACAAAAAATGGCCAATGATCTGAGCGCGTTGCGCTCCGCTCCGCTCGCCGAACCCTACAGCGGCCCAGCTTTGCTCTCCGGCCGTGCATCGGCCGTTTTCTTTCATGAAGTTCTGGGACACAGAATCGAAGGCCAGCGACAGCGCGGCCGCGAGGAAGGACAGACCTTCACCAAGAAGGTAAACGAAAAAATACTGCCCGAATTCCTCAGCGTCACCGATGATCCTACCCTGCACACTTTGGACGGTACCGAATTATCTGGCTTTTATCGCTATGACGACGAGGGCAGCCCCGCCGCCCGCGTCGAAGTTGTGAAAGACGGCATCTTGAAAAATTTCTTGATGGGACGCATGCCCGTCAAAAACTTTAATAACTCCAACGGCCACGGGCGGGCCCAATCTGGCCTGATGCCTGTCGGACGCCAGGGCAATTTGATCGTCACTTCGTCGAAGACGATTCCCGACGTTCAGTTACGCTCGCGCTTCATCGAAGAAATCAAGAAACAGGGAAAGCCCTACGGCCTTTACTTCGAAGACATTCAAGGCGGATTCACCTTAACCTCGCGTGACCTGCCGCAAGCCTTTCAAGTGTTGCCCGTGATGGTCTGGCGCGTCTATGCGGACGGCCGCCCCGACGAACTGGTTCGCGGAGTCGATATCGTAGGCACGCCACTCACAGTCTTGACGCAGATCGCCGCCACCGGAGACACCNNATCTGCGGAGCCGAATCCGGCAGCGTCGCCGTATCGGCAGCCTCACCCGCCATGCTTTTCTCCGACATGGAAGTTCAAAAGCGCAAATACGGAGACGAGCGCCCGCCTATCCTTCCTCCTCCACCGGGTGCCATGGACATGAAGGGAGGCGCAAAATGAACCGACACTTCCATCTGATTAGAAGTTTGAGCTCGATTCTATGTTCAATCCCGTTCTCGCTTTTGGGTGGCGCAGCGCTTCAGCGCTGCGGTAAGAGACTCAGATTGTCCGGCTTTAGCCGCTGCGGTACGCTTGCGCGTCTGTTAGCTGCTCTTATCTCCTGCTGCGCCCTGACGGCGCCCGCCATCGCCGCCGACTCCTCAAACGACGCCGTCCTCCGCGCCCTGCGCGAAGAGATGGACCGCTCCCAAGTCCACCTGAAGCTCGCGAATGTTGCAGCACCGTACTACATCGAATACCGCGTCACCGAAATCGACCAATTTGATGCCAGCACCGTTTTCGGCGCCTTGCGCAGCCAGCAACGGGTTCATGGACGCCTATTGCGCGTCGTCGTCCGCGTCGGCGACTACAAGCAGGACAGCTTCTTCGGCACCGGCGAGGGCACCATCGACCTGATTCCCTTCGATGACGACGTCTACGCCATTCGCCACCGCATCTGGCTCGCCACCGACCGTGCCTACAAAGCCGCCACCGAAGCGCTCTCCGCCAAGCAGGCCGCATTGAAGCAATTAAAGGTCGATGAGCCGACAGACGATTTCGCCAAAGCATCGCCGGTAGAATCCATCGAGCCCGTCGCCCAGTTCACTTCGACCGATTTCACTTCGTGGGTTCATCTACTCGAAGAAGCGTCCGCCCAATACCGCACCGACAAGGAATTGGAGAACCTCGAAGCCTCGGTTCGTTTCAGCGTTGAAAACCGCTATTTCCTGAACTCCGAAGGCACCGTCGCCCGGTCCGGTCATGCGCACTACGCCATATCGATCGCCGGCTCGACTCAGGCTTCCGACGGCATGCTGCTGCACCGTTCGCACGCTGACCAAGGCAACGATCTCAAGGAACTTCCCACCCGCGAAGCATTTCTTAAACGCACCGCCCAGATGTTGGGAACGCTGAAGCTGCTGCGCGACGCTCCAGTGGTTGATGAGGAATACCGCGGCCCAGTTCTTTTTTCGAACGACGCCGCGGGCACCATAGTGAGCGACTTAATCGAGCCCAACGTCCTGGGCCGCAAACCCAAGCTCGGCGAGAACGCCCGAACCACCGGCTCGTGGTCCAGCAGTTACAAATCCCGCGTGCTTCCCGATTTCATCAGCGTGTACGACGACCCCACGATTTCCGCCATTTCCGGCCAGCCGCTCTTCGGTAAATATTCTCTTGACGACGAAGGCGTGAAGGCTCAGCGCGTTTCGCTCGTAGAAAAAGGCCAACTCATCTCTTATCTCGTCGGGCGCCAGCCCATTCGGGATTTCCCCGCCTCGAACGGTCACGGCCGAGCCGCCGCAGGGGCAGCTCCGTCGCCTCATCCCGGCAATCTCATTCTGCAGTCCACCGCTCCCCTGCCCGACGCGGACTTAAAAAAGAAATTAATTGAGATCTGCAAGAATCGCGACCTGCCCTACTGCCTCTACGTCGAGACCATGGGTCCGCGTCTCGAACCGCGCCTACTCTACCGCGTCTGGACCAAAGACGGCCACGAAGAACTGGTGCGCGGCGGCGTCTTCGGAGACCTCGACACTCGCTCCCTGCGCAACGAACTCGTCTCCACCGGAACCACCCCAGCCGTTGACAGCCGTTCCGAGCCAGTCTGGTCCAGCGTAGCGACACCCGCACTCCTATTCGACGAACTGCAGGTCAAACGTACCCAAGCCACGAAACAGAAGCTTCCCGAGTACCCCGCACCAGCCCTAACTGGTGGAACGGAATAAGCCAGCCAGCTAAGAGAAGTCTC
>PLBX01000285.1:12113-17364 GCA_003135495.1 Acidobacteriaceae bacterium
GAACCTTCGTGCCCTTGGTGGTTCAAGATTTTGGTTTAAGAATTTGTCCCCACCAGATTTCCATCCCTCAACACGCCCACCCCCAGTTGACGCCTATTCACTCCCGCGCTTACGATATCCGTTTGACCTTGCGTGGGGCGAGGTAACTGGGGCTCGGGACTTTATTTCAAACACGCAACCAATCGCCCCGGCCGATCATCTGTAGGCAGGGCATTATAGGCGTCATAGGCATAATCATGGATAAGAAGAAACTCGAGACCTTTAGAAAAAAACTGGAGACCCGGCGCAACGAACTGCGCCAAATGGTGGTCCGTAATCAGCAGGATGGTCGCACCGCCGACGACGAGGCTACTCAGGATGTCGCCGATCGCGCTGCCAGCTCCTATAACAAGGAATTTCTCTTCAGCCAGAGCAACAACGACCGCCAGTTGCTCAACATGGTCGATGGCGCTCTGGCGCGCATCCGCGAAGGCAGTTTCGGAGAGTGCGTCTCCTGCGGCAAGGAGATTAATGCCAAGCGTTTGGACGCCGTGCCCTGGACGCGCCATTGCATCGAATGTCAGGAAAAAGCGGAGCAGGGATTGCTGGAAGCCGCCCAATAGCCCCATCCGATCCTGTACAGTTTTGTCATGTACAGTTTGTCTCATGTACAGTTTGTCATCCTGAGCGAAGCGAAGGACCTATGCATTCCCTCCGCCCAGTATGAAACCATGAATTTTCGCCGGCCCCGTGAATTTTGTGCCGCGAGGGGACAATCATCCAGCCCGTCTTCTAACGAGGTGCCTCCATGCCTGACACTTTGCAGCTCTCTAATCCCGCCCCGTTGACCACTCTTACAGAAGACGAAATTCTTTTTCGCGATAACGTGCGCCAGTTCGCGGACGACAAGATTCGTCCGCTGGCAAAAGAAATGGACGAGAAAGCTGTCTTCGATCATGGCCTCCTTGAACAGTTCTTTCAGCTGGGATTGATGGGCATCGAAATTCCTGAGCAATACGGCGGCGCAGGCGGCAAGTTTTTCGAAGCGATTTTAGCGGTCGAAGAATTTTCCCGAGCCGATGCTTCCGCCGGCGTGATCGTGGACGTGCAAAATACTCTCGTTGCCAATGCCATCCTGCGCTGGGCCACTGAAGATCAGAAGAAGCGTTACCTCCCAAAGATGGCGGCCGACACTGTAGGCGCCTACGCCTTAAGCGAGGCAGGCTCGGGATCGGACGCCTTTGCTCTTCAAACCAAAGCCGAGATCAAAGGCACTGACTTCGTCCTCAACGGACGCAAGCTCTGGATCACCAACGGAAAAGAGGCTGGCATATTCATTCTGTTTGCTACTGTGGATGCTTCAAAAGGCTACAAGGGAATTACGGCATTTTTAATCGAAAAGAGTTTCCCCGGATTTACCGTCGGCAAAAAAGAAGACAAGCTCGGCATTCGCGCATCATCAACTTGCGAGTTGATTCTCGAAGATTGCCGCGTGCCCAAAGAAAATGTTTTAGGCGAAGTCGGCAAAGGCTACAAAATCGCCATCGAGACGCTAAACGAAGGCCGCATTGGAATCGGAGCGCAGATGCTCGGCGTGGCTCGCGGCGCATGGGAATATGCCGCCAAATACGCGCAGGAGCGCACGCAATTCGGCAAGCCAATTTCGGAATTCCAGGGAATCCAGTTTCAGATCGCGCAGATGGCGACCGAGATAGAAGCCGCCCGCCTTATGGTCTACAATGCGGCGCGCATGAAAGACGCCGGCGTAAATTTTGTGAAAGAAGCCGCCATGACCAAGTTGTTTACGTCGCAAGTGGCCGAGCGCGTAACCTCCCTCGCCATCGAAGTCTACGGCGGTTACGGCTTCACGAAAGATTATCCCGTAGAAAAGTATTGGCGCGATGCGAAGATTGGAAAGATCTACGAAGGCACCTCAAACATGCAACTGGCAACGATTGCAAAGCTGGTAATGGGGAAATAAAAAGAGGCATTGCCACGGCGGAAAGAGGCACACGAAGTGTATTGCCCTGTGTTCTCCGTGAGTCCCCTGTGCGCCCTGTGGTTAGATTTTTGCACTGTCGGCACTAGCAACCCGCGTAATCCTGTAGCATACGCACTGCATCGAAACTAAACGTATGGCCACCGTTTCAGAGTTCGCAGCGCTATCGGAGCTGAGCACCTCCGCCGCGCCCCTCTCGCGCGAAGCCGCGTACCACTTATTGCAATCAGACGACGCAGCATTGCCCTCATTGTTAGCGGCCGCGCAATCAGCTCGCGATAAATTCAAGCCCGGCGTCATCACCCACTCGCGCAAAGTTTTTATTCCCCTGACCAATCTCTGCCGTGACTACTGCGGCTATTGCACCTTCCGCCGCGATCCCGGCGATCCCGGCGCCCACACCATGACGCCCGACGAAGTCATGGAAGTTGTGCGCGCGGGCGAGCGCATGGGATGCACGGAAGCGCTCTTCAGTTTGGGAGACAAACCCGAACTGCTTTTCCCCGACATGCGCGACACACTGCGTCATCTCGGCTACAAGTCCACGCTCCATTATCTCGAGGCGATGTGCGAAAAAGTCCTTCGCGAATCGAGCCTTCTGCCGCATCCGAATCCTGGCCTCATGAGCACGGAGTGGCTCAAGAGGCTATCCAGCGTCTCTCCCAGCATGGGTCTGATGCTGGAGACGACGAGCGATCGGTTGCTCGCGAAAAATGCGGCACATGAAAACGCCCCCGATAAAATACCAGCGAAGCGCCTGCGCGTGAGTGAAGACGCCGGACACCAGAAGATTCCTTTCACAACCGGTATTCTGATTGGAATCGGCGAGACGCTGGAAGAGCGCGTGGATACGCTGATCGCAATCCGAGATTTGCATCTGAAGTATGGACACATTCAGGAAGTGATCGTTCAGAACTTCCGCGCGAAAAGTAAAACTCCTATGGCCAACTGGCCCGAACCCGATCGCGGTGATATGCTCCGCACTCTCGCTGTAGCGCGACTCCTAATGCCAACGATGAATATTCAAGCGCCGCCAAATCTTTCCGATCCGCATTACGCCGATCTGCTCGATGGCGGCATTAATGACTGGGGCGGAGTTTCTCCCTTGACCCCAGATTTTATTAATCCTGAGAAGCCCTGGCCGCATCTCGAACAATTACGCCACAAGACTGCGGCGAAAGGATTCGCATTGAAGCAAAGGTTACCGGTGTATCCCGAATTCGCGCAACAAGCATCCGCCCACAGCGAACTTCTCGCCCACAAACTTGGCACGGCTGCGAACGCCGATGGTTACGCGCGGAGGGCCGCATAATTATGATCACCGTTCTCACCGGCGGCACCGGCGGAGCTAAATTTGTGGACGGTCTCCGGCAGATCGTTCCTCCCGACGATCTCACCATTATCGTGAACACCGGCGACGACTTGCAGTGGTGGGGATTGTACGTTTCTCCCGATATCGACTCCATCATTTATATGCTGGCCGGCAAACTGAGCCAGGAGCGCGGCTGGGGCGTGAAAGGCGACACATTTTTTTGCCTCAACGCAATGGGGCAACTGGGCCAGCCAATATGGTTCAACACCGGAGATCGCGATCTTGCGACCCATATAGTCCGCTCGAAATTACTTTCTGACGGCAAGAGTCTCTCTGAAGTGACCGTCGAAATTGCCACCAAGCTCGGGGTCACGACGCGGGTGCTACCCATGAGCGACTCGCGCGTCGAGACTCGCGTTCTGACTCCAATCGGCGAATTGAGTTTCGAAGAATATTTCGTTCAGCGCTGGTATCAGGACCCGGTGGAATCGGTCCGCTTCGCAGGAGCTAGCGACGCGGAGCCCGCACCTGGAGTGATAGACGCCATCCGCTCTTCCGATTTAGTGCTGCTCGCTCCGAGCAATCCAGTAACAAGTATCGCTCCCATTCTCGCCGTGCCAGGAATTCGCGAAGCTCTGCGCGAAAGCCGCGCCCGCATTGCCGCCGTGAGCCCCATTGTGCGTCGCGCCGCAGTCTCAGGCCCCGCCGGAATTCTAATGGCGGCCCAGGGCTTCGAGGTTTCTATTCGCGGCGTAGCCGATTTTTATCGCGATTTTCTAGACTTGCTGGTGGTCGATTCGCAGGACGAAATGTCCGCCGAAGCGCTGCGCCAGACTGGAATGCGTGTGCATTGCACGCCGACCATCATGCGCCACCGCGAAGATAGGATCGCACTGGCTGAAAGCACTCTGCATGCAGCCATGCAACCTCCGGCTCAAACCTCGCAGGAACTGGCATGATTCTCGTTCCCGTGAAATTGCTGAGCGATGCCAAGCTGCGTCTATCGGCCATTCTCACCCCGCAGGAGCGTATCGATCTGGCTCGCGCCATGTGTACGGACGTTCTGCAGGCGCTCGCATCATGGACAAAACGGCCTCCGGTTGCGGTTGTGACCACCGATTCATTTGCCCGCGATTTAGCGGCGCAATTTAATTTCGACGTCATCGCCGACGACAACGCTGGAGAGACGAACGCCATAGCAGTGGCGACGGCCGCGTGCAAAGCGCGGGGATGCAATAGCACGTTGGTTATACCTGCCGATATTCCGTTAGTCGATAGCGCCGAGTTGCAAAAGATCGTCGATGCCGCGCCTCAGAGTGGCGCCCTTCTGGTGCCAGATGCAGCCGGACGCGGCACGAATGCCGCCTTCCGCTCGCCAGCCGATTTGTTTCCGCTCCGCTTTGGCAATGACAGTTTTTTGCCGCATCTCGCCGCCGCAAAGACAACTGGCCTCCCCTGTGTCGTACTCCAATTGCCGAGCATTGCGCGCGATGCGGATCGTCCGGAAGATCTTTACGAATTGGCCGCCGCCAGCGGAGATCGGCAATCGCAACGGCTCGTGCGAAGTTGGAATCTTGCGACCCGGAAGCAGGTAGAAGATGCCGTCGCGCAGCGCTAAGGATGCGAGCGCACCCGTTGCTCCCGAAATTCGCATCATACCCCTCGCTGTCAGCGGAGAAATTCGCGCCGGAGATTCGCTGAGTGAACGCCTATTGCAGGCGGCTAAAAATTCGGCGTTGCGTTTTCAGGATGGCGACATTCTCGTGGTAAAGCATAAAGTTGTTTCGAAATCCGAAGGCGCAATGGTAGCCCTCAGTGAAATCGAACCCTCGGCAAGGTCGCGAAAATGGGCTCGGCAATACCGCATCGATGCCCGCGTTAGTGAGTTAGCGTTGCGCGAGAGCCGCCGGATCGTCCGCCGCAAGCGCGGAGTTCTAATCACCGAAACCAAGCACGGCTTC
>PLBX01000277.1 GCA_003135495.1 Acidobacteriaceae bacterium
CTTCTGGCCCGGAAGAATTTCCGCTTCGCCCGTCATCCGGGAATGACTCAGATCACTTCCCATAAGCCAACTTCTGAGACTTCCCGGTACTAATCTTTGGACGTGCCGTTTGCGCGTCGCCATGCGCCAGGGCTGATACCAAGCATAGCGGTGAAGACGCGAGTGCAATGACTCTGATCTGCGAATCCGCAAGAGAGTGCAACATCCGACAAAGACAATGCCCGATCGCTCAGTAGCTCTCGGGCATGATTCACGCGATGCTTCAGGAGCCATCGATGCGGAGAGACGCCGGTTGATTGCCTGAAAGCGCGGGCGAAATGCCGGACGGATAAGCCACACTCATTGGCCAAACGGCTCAGCGGAAGTTCTTCATTCAATGTTGCGCTGATCAGTTCCTTTGCGCGCCGCTCCTGCCATCGAGCCAGTCCGCCGCGAGACAATCCTGCATTCGGGCTCATGCCGCCATATACGTGTGCCACGTGGGCGACAACTGCAAGGGCGATGTGATCCAGAAATAGTGGGTGCGCTTCTCTGGGGTTTGCCGTCGCTGGAAGCAGAGCGGAGAGCAGGTGCCGAACGACGGGATCATTGACGCTCACCCCTTGTTCGTACCGAAGATCTTCGACTCGCGGCACGCCGACTTCATAAGCCATCGTGTCGAGAGCCTTGCGCGGAAGGTAGAACATGAGCGAATGAAAAGGGTCTCTTAAGTCGGCGACCGGATCAGTTCGCAAATCGTAGATCGTCGTTACGCCATGGGCAAAATTTTGAGGCTTTTTCAACTGACCGTCGAAGTACAAATCATGGTCATGACAGGCTCGCATCTGCAGTGCGATGAGGTAAGCATCCTGCCGAGGTATGGACGCCGTCCGGCCGAAGTTGCGCTGGTCGCACCGAAGTTCCGTCACAGACATCGTGGACTTGTGCAGTGCGCGCGTCAATAGCGTGGGTGCATCTTGCATCCGGAAGGCTTCGGCAATCTGACTCCGATAGGCGTCCTGCTTCTTCATCGCATTCTCCATGTGCGGAGGGACACGTTTACTGCTGGACAATGATAGTCCGCGGGAAATCATATTTGCTAAGGATCAGGGAGCGAGTCATCGAATTTGTGTCCTTTTTGTCAAAAAACCGCTCCCTTCGGACAAGACTGGTTCGTTCAGGCCAGTTGATTATTGGTTCGATGCACACAAACCCTGGGGGTCGCAAATTGAATAGCTCAGTGACAAGCCATGAAAGGGATATTCGCAGGAGATCCGAAAACAAACGGGTTTCGACCGCGACTGATCTCCCAAAGGCGCAGCGAGCATCGAGTGGCGAGACTCCAACTGACCTCGGTTCCGAGGCTACCCGTGCGATTTCCACCGCCCTAAACACCTTGCTAGCGGATATGTTCGCCCTCTACATAAAGACGAAGACGTTCCACTGGCACATGGCGGGACCGCACTTTCGTGATTTTCATCTCTTGCTCGATGACCACGCTGACAAGATTTATGCAACCACGGATGTTATCGCAGAGCGCGTGCGGAAGGTTGGCGCCCCAACGCTTCGTTCTATAGGCGACATTTCCCGAAGACAGCGATTGCAAGATAACGACGTGGAAAACTTAACACCTCTCCAGATGCTGGCCGAATTACGTGAAGACAATCTTCAGCTGGCTGCATACCTGCGCGAGACGCACAACACATGCGAGGAGCAAGGGGACGTGGCCAGCGCCAGCTTTCTAGAAAGTTGGATCGATGAGGCGGAACAAAGGGTCTGGTATCTCTTCGAGACGTGTCGGCAGGCCGGAACATCGGCCGCCGAATAAGGAATGGAACCATATTGCTCACGAAAACTTAATCAGAAAGGAAAAACACATGCCGCAAGAACCAAAATCGATTGTGCTCATTCATGGTCTTTGGATGACGGCTCTCAGCTGGGAGAGCTGGGTCAATCGTTATACCGACAAAGGATTTCGCGTCATCGCTAAAAGCTGGCCGGGAATGGACATCGACATCAACGAACTAAGGCGCGACCCGGCCGCAATCGCTACTCTCGGAGTGACGGACGTCGTCGATCACTACGAAAAGATCATCCGGGAATTGGAACAGCCTCCCATCATCATCGGTCATTCCTTCGGCGGCTTGATGACGCAAATTTTGCTTGATCGCGGACTCGGTGTTGCTGGCGTTGCCATTGCTCCGGCGCCGGTGAAGGGCATCATCTTCCTGCCCTTTTCGACTTTAAAGGTCTCATTCCCAGCGCTGGCGAATCCGGCAAACAATCACCGCGCGGTACCGCTTACGCCAGAGCAGTTTCACTATGCCTTTACGAACAACCTGAGCGAAGAAGAATCTCTCAAGGTCTACAACCGATACGCAGTACCCGGACCCGATCACGTATTGTTCCAGGGGGCTTTTGCCAATTTTAATCCGCATGCGGCAACGGCAGTGAACTTCGAGAACAGCGAGCGGGCGCCCTTGTTACTGATTTCGGGTGGGAAAGATCATGTATCGCCTGCTTCGGTCGTCGAAGCCGATTTCAAGCTCTATCACAAATCGAGTGCGATTACGGAATACAAGGAGTTTCCTGAGCGTATGCACTACACTCTCGGTCAGGCGGGGTGGGAAGAAGTCGCGGACTACGCGCTCGGTTGGGCGTTGGACCATGCCGCGTCTGAGCCGGCAGTACGCATCAGCGCGTAGGCCGCAAATCCAAAAACACTCAGGAGAACGCAATGACAAGGGATTTTACGATTCGGATTCTCAGGCAACTATTGGCCCTGATCATGATTGCTTGCGCGGTGGTCGCTTGCGCGCAATCCAAGGACGACGGAATTGTTCCGAGAGACGCNNGTGATCCTGCTGCATGGATATACGCAAACTTCGCGCATGTGGAGGCCGCTCATTCCGCTGCTCGCCGCTAAATTCACGGTGCTTGCGCCTGACTTACCCGGAATCGGCGATTCGGAGATTCCAAAAGACGGGCTGGACCTCAAGACTGCGGCTATTCGAATTCACGCGTTAGCCCAATCGCTAGGAATAAATAAAACACGGGTCGTAGGCCACGACATCGGGCTGATGGTGGCGTATGCCTATGCCGCAATGTATCCCGATGAAGTGGAGAAACTCGTCGTTATGGACGCTTTTCTGCCCGGGGTTGCTGGATGGGAGCCGTACTACAACAATCCCAATTTGTGGCACTTCCGCTTCCATGGTCCCACTCCTGAAGCGCTAGTGCAGGGACGCGAAGATATTTACTTTGCCTACTTCTGGAATCATTTGGCAGCGGATAAGACGCATTCTGTCCCGCTAGCAGACCGGCAAGCCTACGTTGCGGCATACTCTCGTCCTGCCCGCATGCGCGCAGGGTGGGCTTACTTTGCAGCTTGGCCGCAGACTGCCAACGACTTCGCGGAGCTCTCCAAAACGAAACTGACTATGCCGGTGCTGGCTATTGCGAGAGAGAAGGCAAGCGCCAGTACGCTGTTTCCGCAGATGAAGCTGGTGGCGAACAACGTGACTGTGGTCGGCCTCAAAGACACTGGTCATTGGCTGATGGAAGAACGGCCCAAAGAAACGATGGATGCCCTGATTAACTTCTTGTAACCCCCAACCACGTGTCAACTTAGAAAGGGATACAACATGCTACGAAGAATCCTGATATTTGCTTTGTTTTTCAGTGTTGCATTCGCTTCGACGAGTCCGTCGCTACCAGAGATGCGCCTGACACCTGAAGAGGTAAATGCCAGAGCGACGCAGACCACCGGAAATCAGATTGGTAGCTCGGGCTTGGCGGGAGTGCAGACCACGGTTCTCTGCGGCGATCCATCGAGAGCCGGCTTTTACACGATTCTTCTGTATGTGCCGGCGCATACCACGATTCGGGCCCACTCGCATCGCGATAACCGGATGGCTGCTGTTCTGTCGGGGACTTGGCACTTCGGATACGGGACGGCGTTCGACGAGGGACAGTTGAAAAACATGCCGCCAGGCAGCGTCTACTCCGAACCTGCGCGCGTGAATCATTTCGCACGAACGGACGATACTCCATCGATTGTCCAGATCTCTGGTTATGGACCGACGGACACGGTGTACTTCGATTCCGCGAACGATCCGTCCAAAAAACAGTAACGCTTTCACGAGCCGATGAGTTCCTTTCAAGGCTCGCTAAACGAGGTAAGACATGAAAGCGGCGAGGATGCATCGCTTTGGTCCACCAGATGTCATCATCATCGACGACGTGCCGCGTCCAATTCCGTCGGAGCGTGAGGTAATCGTGCGCGTAGCGGCTGCTGGCGTCGGGCCCTGGGATGCGCTAATCCGTGAAAAGAAAAGCGTAGTGCATGTGCCGCTCCCGATAATTCTTGGATCCGATCTGGCCGGCATCGTTGAATCAACAGGGCCGGGAGTTCAGCAGTTCAAACCTGGAGACGAAGTCTATGGCGTCACAAACAAGGATTTTTGCGGTGCTTATTGCGAGTACGCGGTGGCCCAAGCCCACATGATTGCGCCAAAGCCGAAGTCGTTGAGCCACATCGAAGCCGCGTCCGTGCCCGTCGTTGCAGTGACCGCATGGCAAATGCTCTTTGATTATGCAGAGGTAAAGGCAGGCCAGTCGGTGCTAATTCATGGTGCGGCCGGCAATGTAGGTGCATACGCCGTGCAGTTGGCAAAACAGGCGGGAGTGCAAACCTTCGCAACCGCCGGCTCTGCCGATCTTGACTATGTTCGAGGCTTAGGGGCGGACACGGTCATCGACTACAAGGCGAACAAGTTCGAGGATGTTGTAAGGCCGGTAGACGCAGTGCTCGACACGGTTGGAGGAGACACGCAGCGCCGCTCATTTCACTTATTGAAGCCAGGGGGGATTCTGGTCTCCGTTGTATCGCCCTTTCCAGAGAGGCCAATACAACCTTCGGGCGTTCGCTCCACGTTCTTTCTGGTTGAAGTCAATATGCAGCGATTGGAAATCCTCACAGAAATGTTTGAGGCCGGAAAGCTCTCAACGCAGGTCGGTAGTGTGCTGCTGCTCGAACAGGTCCGGGCCGCGCATGAAATGCTCGCCGGTGCGCCACACAAAAGAGGAAAGATAGTCTTACAGATCGCAAGGAGTGAAGAGCGATGAAAGCGATTAAGGAGTTGCGGTACCCGAGGGGATGAGGACAACCGGGAAGGTTATCGGGCCATCGGATTACTACCAAGAAAATGCACTGTGTTGATTGAGTACGACTCGAATGTTCCGGATGGTCGGCCAACCGGAAGCTATCCAGAAACGGGCTTGGAGGAAATCAATAGAGATCTCCTCGAAACCGACTTCTGGCCCGGGACAACTTCCGGTTAGCCCGTCATCCGACCACAACCACCAAGGCGCTGGGCATCAGCTCGCCCGACAGGGACGGATAAGATGTGGTGCGCTTACTTCGCATCGGAATACAGAGCGTCGCTCTCCAGGAAATCGCCGGAATCTACTGGCCCGTGCTCCACTTTCGTCGAACTCGCTCCCAGAACTCTGCGGAAGTGTGAAAAGTATGCAGGGAGGCCCCATGACTGGAAGACTTCAGGCCCGCCCATCAATGAATAGTGCAAATGTGGAAAAATCGAGTCTCCAGCGAAGCCAATGCGACCCAAGACTTGACCTTGCCGCACGCGATCGCCAGGCCCCACGGCTAGGCTGCCGGTCTTCATGTGCACAAGAAGGCTGTATTCGCCATTCTGGTGATCGAGCAGCACGAAATTGCCGATATCCTTAGGATCTTTGCCCGGCGAGAGCCTTGGATGTCTTATCTTCGTGGCTTTCGCATTTTCAAACCAGTTTTCTGGAATGTCATTCGCGCTTGCGCGAACAACCCCTGCACCCGGAGCATAGATCGGCTTGCCGTATCCATACCAATTCTCTAGGATACGAGGATCATCGTGATACTCCCGTCCTTGCCCATCCACATAGATGAAGTCACTGGCGAAACTATTTGAGTTGGCAGTTATGCCCAACGCCTTTACCTTGGAGTTGCCCAGCGGCACGCGCTGATGATGCGCATAGAGATCGTGTCCCTCCCAAACGAGAATCTTTTCACGCAGCGGCAGAATGAGTTCAGTTTTGTCTTCGTAGTTGCGCGGGCTGACAGCGAGCCGTTGCCGGAAGTCACAGTCATCGGGCAATCGATGCCGATTTGTCTCCCGCTGCTGCTCGTTCGATTCGCGCAGGAGGCAGAAGGAGTACTGTAGGTCGGTCAGCGGCACGGATGATTCGAATTCAGGAAACGGATCGGAGATCAGGTCCGCCTCAAGCCAGGAGCTGATGTAGAGGTCACGGTCGAAGCACCGCTCAGCGCCACCACTCCCAAGGTCGAGAATCGCCCCCAGCAATAATCCATTGACTGTCAGCGTTTCGGGGGACGATGGGAGTGTGAAAGTCTGGGGCCAATTCGTTTGTGGGGTTAGTTGCCAAAGGCCATTTGCGTGGGAGTCGGTACAGCCTTGTTCCGTAAGGGTCGCATTGGCCGAGGCATTGGGGAAATATTTATACGTACCGTTAGAGGGGTACACGGTTAGGCTCGACGCGGAGAGGCCACCGCCCGTTCCGACCGCCGTCAAGGATTGTTGCTGAGACTGCCCGCATGGATAATTAACAGTATCGTTGAGCGAAGCTGAAGTAAGCGAATCAGAATTGCTCCAATATGCTTCATTGCATGAAAGGGCAAACCCGCTCATGGTCACATTGGCAGCTGCAGCGTGGCTGGTAGTGCACACGGCATTCGGTTGCCAACTGCAAGCGCCTGATCCACCGCCGTTCAAGCTGTAACTCCCCTGCCACGATGTAATGGGTGTGTAACATTGCTGTGCCCGGAGAGCCGGTGCGACAGCCAGTATCGTCAGGATGGTCGCAAGTGCCGCATAGGTTTTCATACTGGAAACTCCTCACAGAAAATTGAGATCGAGCTGCCCCGAGCACTTCGTGCCCTTAAGACCTAATAATTAGTTCGTAAATCGCAAGTGAACCGGCTCAGGAAAAGTTTCGGTTCAAATTACGATCTATTAGCACCGCGAGGGGTGCGATTGCCGTTTTGCCGGCGAAAGTGTTGAAACTTATATTTCGAAAAAACAAGAGAAAATGGTTCATCACAAACGGTTTTTGTACGAGAAGGCGAACATCGCCGAGGACGGAAGGGCCGGAAGACGAGAACGAGCATTGCCCACCCCGGGGCAAGTGGAGATTAGTGGAGTTGGCTCATCTCCCGCAGGAGCCAGGGCCATGGAGCTTTGCGATGATTCTCGAGTGCAGAATTAATGTCCCCTGGACTAGCGGACGAGCCGGTGCCACCGCTCATCTAGCTTCTGTCGCCCGATTAAACGATGCGGACGCTGCCTTGTACTTGGCTAGTCGTTGCGAGACGACGGACGGTTGGACGCAATCAAACCCATCTGGACTTTGAACACCTGGCTCCTTGATTTGGGACCAGACCTTGAGACTTTGCTGTGCCAGCGAAACGGCGTTCATCCAGTGACCAGCACGTTCCTTTACCGTAAGGCGCCCTTTCGCTGCGAGAGCGGCGTCGATTTCCGCCAGATTGGCATACGAATCCGCTGTAGAGTACAGCGCCTGCTCGTTCGGATGCGCGGAAATTGTCTCCGGCTTCGCCATTTCCAGCGCCTTATTAAACATCTCCGTTGCGCCATCGAAGTCCTTTTGCCGGGTCAACATTTCCCCAACTCGGTTGCGGATGGCGGCAACACGGAGACGGGCGTCGACATTGTTCGGATCGTTGGATTGGATTTGTGAAACCTCGGACAGGGCTTCACGATAGTAGAAGATCGACTTTAAGGGATCAGGAACTCTGCGAAAGACGTCTCCCGCCTCAACGAATATGGCGGCTTTAACTCCCAGAAATTCGATATTCTTCGGGTCGAGTGCAACGAGCTCGTTAACCAGCGTCAGCGCCTGATTGACGGCTGCATTTGCCCCCTGCTTTTGACCTAATCTTGAGGTGGTATCGGCGAGATTGCTGTAGTCCGAGGCGAGCGCGAGGCGCCCCTTAGTACTGCGAGGATCGGCGGCACTCAGCTTCCTTGAGATCTCAAGAGCCTTTCGGCTAGTTACAAGAGCCTGGGGAAAATCACCATTTGTAGTTTGGACCACCACAACACGCTGGTACATATCATCTAAGTATTCCAGCGTTTTAGTTGCCCGCGATGCTTTGGCAAGCTTTTCGAACACCTGTTGAGCGCGCAGATAATAGGGCAGAGCCTCGCGGGTTTGACCATCCAATAACAACTGATCCCCCATTCGAGCCTCACTGGCAGCTAACATACGGTTCACTGTTGGGTCATTCGGCTTAAGGGAGATGATCCGTTCGTCAGCATCCAATTGCTTGCGACGGACAATGAGCGCAGCAGGAATATCGCCCACATTTGAAAGATTAAAGTTCCCTCCGAGGATGTCAGCTTCGCCCTCATAATCTCGGGAGAGTTCTTCCAGGACTTCGACATTGTTGGGGTAAGCACGGTCAGTGCGCTCCGCGATCCAAACTGAGCGTTGAGCACTCTCCAATGCTGATTTGGTCGCGCTGCTTTCCAGGAGAATACTGGCTAGCAATCGTGACGATTCGGCTACCGCAACTGCGTCATTCGTATTTTTGGGATTGGATGCGAAAAGATTTTGACGGATTGCTAGAGCCTTCTCATAACTCTTGCGGGCTCCGGTGGCGTCACCGAGGTTCGCGGAATACGGATAGCCTTGCACATCCCCAATTTTCTTGTAAGCAGCGGCCAGTTCGCGCTGCAAAGAAGCGTCTCCGCTGGACTCGCCGGCGAGGCTGTCGAGGTATTGCAGAGCTTTCTCGACAATTAGTTTGCGAGCAGGGGTTGCTCCGGGAAGATCCTGGATGGAATCGTGGATGTCAAAGATCAGCGAATTCGCCAATCGGCGAACGTCGTTGAACCGCTGTTCCGCGCGGACCTCGTTGGCTCTGGCGATACGGGCCTCGCGAAGCGTCAGCACCATGCCCACCAGCAATGACAGCAGAACAACTCCGGCAGTGGCGACCTGCAGCTTGTGGCGAATTACAAATTTCCGGCAGCGATAACCGATGGTGTGTTTGCGCGCCAGGACCGGCAGACCTTCAAGATGCCGGCGGAGATCTTCCGAAAAGTTCTCCACCGAGTCGTAACGTTCGCGCGGTGTTTTGCGAATCGCCTTCAATACAATGTTGTCGAGGTCGCCCGCTAAGCGACGCTGCAGCTTCTCCGGGGAATCGCCACGCAGACTGCTGAGGAGTTCAGGTGTCGCCGCAGCATCCCCATCGTTTTCGACTCCATCATTGGCATTTTTTGCGCGCCGGATAGCTATGCTCGGTTTTTCCGGCTCGGTCTCAAGAACGATGCGCGTAATTTCGTGGGGCAGCCGGCTCGGGAAAGGGTAGGCAGGGCGTCCGGCAAGAAGCTGATAAAGAACCAGGCCGAGCGAATACACGTCGGTAGCCGTGGTAATCGTCTCTCCACGGAGCTGCTCCGGACTGGCATATTCCGGTGTCATCATCCACAGACCCGCCACCGTAAGGGTTGCGCTTTCGGGAAGCAAGGTCGAGTCAAGGATTTTTGCAATTCCAAAATCCAAGAGCTTGGGTACGCCTTCTTCAGTGATCAGAATGTTGGTGGGTTTTATGTCTCGATGAACTACGAGATGTTGATGCGCATAGTGAACCGCAGAACAAATCGTACGAAATATTATTAAACGCTGATCAATCGAAAGTTTGTGTTGGTCACAATATTGGGTGATCGGAAGGCCGCCGCCGTTCTTATCGTCTAGCAACTCCATTACAAAATACGGAATGCCGTCAACCGTGGTCCCGCCGTCAAGGATTTTGGCTATGTTCGGATGATCGAGGCTCGCTAAAATCTGGCGCTCGTTCTTGAATCGGGTGGCGATAAACTCCGCCCCTAGTTCCGCTCGCACGATTTTCAGCGCCACCTGCTGGCGATATTGCCCGTCGGCGCGAACCGCGCGATAGACCGCGCCCATGCCTCCGACCGCTATTTCTCCCAGAATTTCGTAGGCACCAATGCGCTTTCCGGGGAGTAGCCGAAGTCGAGCTTCGTATTCAGGGATAAATTGGAGCGCAGAACCAGGATTGAGTGCGCTTGTGGCTGCCTGCTCGTGAGAAAGGATTAGGGATTCAACTTCGTCGCGCAGAGTAGGGTCTTGCGCGCAGGCCTCATCTAAAACGGCGAGCCGGTGTGCGGGTGCCGTGGCGAGCGCCGATTCAAGGATCGGTCGGATCTCTTTCCAACGCTCAGGTGTCACAGCGCGACTCTCCCTGACTCATTTCCCGCAGCAGCCAAGCCCTCGCCGAGCTCCAGGACCGTTTCACGGTTGCCGAAGAGATGCCCATAAATTCCGCCGTGTCATCAATGGTAAGTCCACCAAAATAGCGAAGCTCGACGATCTGGCTTTGTTGGCTGTCGAGTCTCGCGAGCCTGGCAAGAGCTTCGTCCAAAGCCAAAAGATCAACATCCACATAAGAAGAGTGCGGCGAGCCTGCTGCGGCAATCTCGAAATCCAGGGTCAGTCGAGTAGCGCCAGATCCACGTTTAGCGGCACGCCGGCTGCGCTCATAGTCGACTAAAATCCAACGCATGAGCTGGGCGGCAATCCCCAAAAAGTGAGCGCGATTTTCGATTCGAATCGACTTCTTAGCGGCCAGCCGCAGATACACCTCGTGCACGAGCGCGGTGCTTTGCAGGGTGTGGTTCGGTCGCTGCTGATGAAGGTGGTAGCGAGCTAACTGACGCAACTCCGCATAAACGAGAGGCAGGATCGCTTCCAGCGCCTTGCGGTCTCCATTTCCCCAATGGCGAAGCAGTTCGCTGACTTCCTTGGAAGAAGCAGTATCCATCTGCGGCCTCCTGGCTGCGCAAAAGACGCGGGGAAGTTGCCGCGAGAATAAGCAAAAATAGGCGAAAGTTCAACTCATTTGTGAAAGCCACAAAGTTGACGAAACTGCGGTAGTTAGGCCTGGCCGCGCTCCTCTAAATCACGTTCAGGCGATCTAAGGTTCTCCAGCCCCGACCCGGCTATCCACCGGCCGAGCAGAATTTCCTCCTCGGCGTGAGCCGAACAGATCGGCTTTCTCGAAATATATCAACAGAAGCAGTGTCGTGCGTCCTTTGCTTATGCGAGGGGTATGCGACGGGAAAGCGACCTGTTTCCAAATCAAAATCTTTGAGGAGGAGTTATGAAGAAAGATCGTTTAGCTGCACGATGTTCGTTGTTCATCGTGCTCTCGCTCGTTACTGTTATCTCGCTGGGCGCAACCAGTTCGGCCACCGGCAATATCGTAAAGTCCGACCTCACCGGAACATGGCTGATTGCTATGCGTGGGACTACGGGCTGCGGTTTTGTAGCCATGCAAGCCAATATGACAATCAATTCCTCTGGCGTTGGAACCGGCACTCTTCAGACCCATGGAGATTGCGGAGATTCCTCGCTGACCGGCCAGACTTTCACGATCAACAAGCTCGCAGCCGATGGAAGCGGAACAGCCGGTTTAAGTTGCGGCACCGGTTGCGGCTGGAACTTCAACATTCAGGTCTCCCCGGACCGCTCCAAGATTAATCTCGTGGATGTCGCTGCCGTAAACCCTGGAAACTTCGTGGAGGGCGTCGCGATTCTGAGTTCACCCTCTGGTGACGTAGCTATATCCGACCTGACCGGCTCCTGGCAGGCAACTCTTTACGGCAAAGGCGGGTGCGGCATCGGTTCTGATGTGGTCACGTTCACGTTGAATACCGGCGGCGTCGCTAACAACGCTACAACGACAAGCCATACCACTGGATGCGGTGACGGCACCAGCACCGGAAATACGTTCACGGTTCAGTCTCTGAATTCCGATGGCAGCGGCACGGCTAACCTGACTTGCGGAACGGGCTGCGGATTCAATTTCAACATCCAGGTATCCCCGGATCGTTCGACCTTCAACCTGGTGGATGTGTCGAGCGCCAACCCTGGAAACTTCCTTGCCGGCACGGCGATTAACGATTCGACCGCCGGCAAAATCGTTGCTACTAATCTAGCCGGAAAATGGCAGGCAGCTATCTACGGTCAGGGTGGTTGCGGCGTTGCCTCTACCCTGGTCACGTTCACGCTCAACGCCAAAGGCGTGGCGACCAATGCCACGTCGACCAGTCATAGTGCCGGGTGTGGCGACTCTACCTCTTCCGGCAACACATTTGCGGTTTTGTCCCTGGCTGCCAATGGTGGCGGCACGGCAAACTTGAGCTGCGGAACGGGCTGCGGTTTCAATTTCGACATCCAGGTTTCCCCTGATCGCTCGACCTTCAACTTGGTGGATGTATCCCCCGCCAATCCTGGAAACTTTCTGATCGGAACAGCGATTCATGAATGATCCGTCTGCAACACTGCTTACTCAGGGGAGCGCAATAGGCTCCCCTGCTTTCATTCCCTGAAGAATGTTCCCTTTGTCTCCGTGCCCACCCCTATACGAATGAAACGCGCCGCATGGCCCCGGATTTCGACTGTCCGGATTTCGTCCCCAAATTTCCTGAAATAAATCTGTTCCTTCTGTGAGCCATTTTTTCTGTTTTCCTCGATGTATAGGTTAAGTCGAGTTTTACTGACGAAATGTTTCCAGGGAGATTTTTTATGATTAAGTTGATTCGCTTGGCCGTGGCTTTTGCGGGGTTGTGTGCCTGCTCTCAGAGCGCGCTCGCGCAAGCCTACTTCTTCAACAAGCTCGAACTTCCCTCTGGAAAAGCTCCGCAATCATTGGCGGTCGGCGACTTCAACAAAGACGGCATGCCCGACTTTGCCGTCGCTAATAATGGCGACAATACAATCTCCGTGTTTCTGGGAAAAGTGGATGGAACTTTTGAAGTCCTGACGCCGATCTCGACAGGAGCTGCAACTGCGCCTTCAGCAATCGTCTCCGCGGATTTTAATGGTGATGGGAACCTTGATTTGGCAGTGGTATTAAATGGCGCAAACAGCGTAGCGATTTATACCGGCAAGGGAGACGGCACGTTCAATGCCGCCACGTCATTTGCCACGGGCACGGGGCCGGTGGCGCTGGTGGCGAGCGACTTCAATGGTGATAAGAAGAGCGATCTCGCGATCGTGAACAATACGGCGAGTTCTGTCACCGTCCTTTTGAACACGAGTAGCGGAGGCACCGTCAAGTTCTCTCCGGCGTCGGGAAGTCCGTATGCTACGGGAGCGAATCCGACCTCCGTGGTTGCGGCAGACTTTAATGCCGACAAGAAACTCGATCTGGCTGTCGCCAACTTCACGGGGCAGGATGTGACCATTCTCCTTGGCGCGGGCAACGGAACTTTTACCGCTGGAGCGACCGTCAACATTGGGCAACCCCTTTTGTCTGTAACTGCGGGTGACTTTGATGGGGACGGCAAAATCGATCTGGTAGCGGGCACGAACGGCCAGGTTTTTGTGCTCTTGGGAAATGGCGACGGCACATTCGGCACAATCCTGTACGGCGTGCCCAACAATGGCGGCGCATACGCAATGTTGGCCGTCGATATCAATGGCGACAAGAAGCTGGATCTGATCACTGTGGATCGGGACAAGTTCGACGATATCTCCACCTTCACCGTTTGCGTCAATAATTCAACCGTGGGAAACCCGAGTTTTGTTTTTCCCGGTACTCACTTTGCAGCCGGATATCAGGCTGCTGCCATCGGACTCGCCGACTTCAACCACGATGGCAAGATTGACGCCGTCGTAGCCAATCAAGGTGCAAATACTGTTTCCATTCTGCTGGGGGATGGCAAAGGTCATTTTGATCCACAGATCACGATCGCGACGGGAGGCCGACAACCCTATTACATGACTTCGGCCGATTTTAACAATGATCACAAACTGGATCTGGCCATTTCGAATTTTGGCGGTGGGACAAGCGGCAACGGAGTCGTCGCAGTTCTGCTGGGCAAAGGCACTGGCACGTTTAGCGAAACCGATTACCAGGTCGGATTTGGCAGTTCGGGGATCGTCGCCGCTGACCTGAATGGCGATGGCGCGAGCGACTTGGCCGTGGTCAACCGGTCGGATAACACCGTGTCGATCATGATCAATGACAAGACGGGAAAATTTCCGCTGACGTCACCGACATATCCAACGGGTAAAGCGCCGGTCGCGGTCGCCGCGGGCAACTTCCGGCTTACGGGTCACATGGACCTGGCGGTGGTGAATAACACCGACAACACGGTTTCTATTCTTCCCAATGATGGCACAGGAAAGTTCGGGTCGCCCACGACTTTAACGTTACCGGCTAACTCCGGTCCGGCCGCGATCGCTACTGGTGATTTCAATGGCGATGGACATCCGGATCTTGCGGTTGGAGCGGGCAATTCCATTTTAATTTTCATCAACAATGCAGGCACCTTCGGCACCCCGACCAATATCAATCTGAACACTCCGCCTTTGTGGATCGCAACCGCTTCGCTTCGTAACAATTCGATTCTCGATCTGGTGGTTGCCTACAACAGTGGCGTCGATGTTCTTTTAGGGAAGGGTAACGGCACGTTTGCTGCGCCGGTCTCGTATCCAACGCCGTCCAATTCCGAGACCTCCGCGGTAGCAATCGGGGACCTGAATGCGGATGGAATTCCCGACCTTTTGCTCGCGAACACCGGCGATAGTACGGGCGGCGTCATGCTGGGTAAGGGAGATGGAACTTTCCAACCCGAGATTCGTTACCAAACTTCCTCGCCGACTGATGGTGGCGGAACCACCAGTCCGACTGCGGTGCTGGTGGGCGACTTCAACAACGACTCTTTCAATGACTTCGTCGTTCTCGATAACGATTCGCATTACACCTTCTATCCCAACACGCCAGCGGCGGCGGTGTGGCCCATGACACTGAAGTTTCCAACTCTGCAACTTGGTCAGACTAGCAGCGCCGAGACCAGCAACCTTTATAACTCGGGCGTCGCCGCACTCAAGCCCAAGTTCAAGATCAGTCCCGCGGATTATGTGCCGACGAGCAACACTTGCGGAACGACACTGGCGACGAGCGCAACCTGCAACGTGAGCGTGACTTTTTCTCCGCAGGACATTAATGCCCGCGCGGGCTCCATCAGCATTTCGGATAATGCGACGCTCACGCCACAGAAAATTTCGCTAAGCGGCACTGGCAGCGACGTAAATGTCTCTCCCGATCCCGTGAGTTTCGGTAATGTCGCACACGGCAGCAGTGCGACGCTGGTTGTCACCATTAAGAATCTCAGCGGCGGAGCTTTTCCCGCACACAGCCTGACGTTCACTTCCATCGCAGTTTCGGGAACGGACTTTACGCTGGTGAACAACGGATGCCCTGTCAGTTCGTCCAGCTTGGCGGCTGGAGCCAGTTGCCAAGTCAAGGTGCAGTTTACTCCTGCCGCTGCCGGAACCTTCAGCGGCACTTTGACGATTACAGACAGTGGAGGAGGGAGCCCCCAAAAAATTGAGCTTAAGGGAACCGGAACCTAGCCATCCTCCTTGAATATGCCCGTGTCAGCTAGGTCGCCAGACAGGAATGCAGAAATGCCTTTGTGTAATCTTGGGGAGTGAAGTCTCTGGCCGACCGGTTCACGGTCAGAAGCATCCCGAACTGCAACAGGTCCGCGCTAGTTTTCATGGC